>JALHVH010000384.1 GCA_022867105.1 Candidatus Aminicenantota bacterium | reverse complement strand
GGATTGCCCTCAAAGGGAACGGGCTGCTCACCATGACCATGGATCCGAAGCGGGGCCGGCTCTACGCCGTGACCTATCCCCAGGCTCATTTCCTTTATTTCGACCTTAAGACCGGGAAGACGACCGATATGGGCCAGGTCCAGAACTGGGACGCCGTCGGCCGAACCCTGGCCGTGGACGACCTCGGCCGGGTCTATGGCTGCTGGGGCCGGGGGAAGCTCTACCGCTACGACCCGGAGAAGGACGCCCTCGAGAACCTTCAGGTCCAGCTCCCCCAACGCGAGGTCGGAGTCCCCATCCACCGGGCATATTGGGAGACCGAGCAGACCTTCACCGCCGTCGCCGGCTCGCCCGACCACAAGAAGATCTACTTTCTGGAGACAGGAAGTTCCTACTTGGTCGAATACGACCCGCACAAAGGCCTCGAAGGCGAGATGAAGCTCCTCGACCAGATCACGGCCGACCGGTACGTCGGGAAGCGCGACGTCCCCTACGCCATGATCTCCTTCTGCCGGGGACCGGACAACGTTGTCTATTACGCCTGCAACTCGGCCGCGGGGAACGAGGACGTCACGCCCTACTGGGGAGGCGGAATGGCCGCCGCGCTCGTGACCTACGACCTTAACACCGGCCGACGGGAGGACAAGGGGTTGATCCAGGTGGAGGACGGCCTTACGGCGGTCCATCCCAACGCCGCCAGCGCCGCGCCGGACGGGACCATCTACTTCGTCGCCCACGTCCTGGAGCCGGAGGGAAAAGGCCGGACGATCTCCGGCCTTCCGGCCGATCTCGTGCTCGAGAAGGACACGGACAGCAAGAAACGGATGCACGAAGGCCGGACGTACACGCTGAGGCTTCTGATCTACCGGCCCACGAAGAACCGCTGAAGAGGAGGACGACCATGAGCAAGAGAATGAGCATCAGCCTGGCGATAGCCCTCCTGACCCTCGCCCCCGGCCTGACGGCCCAGGAAACGACGATGTACGCGGCAAATCCGCTGCGGCTGGACCTGCGTGTCCTCGGCCAGCCTCCCCTGGACGTGATTCCGCCCGGCGAATGCGCGATCACCTCCCTGGTCTTCGGCGCCGACGGCTGCCTCTACGGAGGGACCTCCGGAAAACGGGCCCACCTCTTCGTCCTCGACCCGAAATGGGGCCACGTCTTCCCGTTGGGCCACCTGCCCGGCCAGGAGAGCATTTTCCACGCCCTGGCCGCAGCGCCTGACGGATCGATCTACATCGGGACGTCGCTCTTCAACCAGGGCCGGATCGACGAACGGGGAAAGGACATCCTGCTACGCTACAAGGGTTATGAGGGCGGACATATCTACCGGTTCACGCCTGGGAAAGAGCTCCAGAGCCGCAATCGGACACAGACGCCCGATCCGTCCCGGCCTCTCCCCTTCGCCTTGGACCTCGGTGTCGCCGTCCCCGGCGAAAGCGTTGTTTCACTGATCTACGGGAACGGGGTTCTCTACGGAGTGACCTTCCCCGGCGGGCATTTCTTCGTCATGGACCTCAAGACGGGAAAAACCTTGGACAAAGGCCCGATCTGCGGCCTCCCTCTCAACGAGGAACCTTTCCGCAGCATCCCGCGGGCGCTTGTGCTCGACACGAAGGGCCGGGTCTGGGGGACGGGAGACTACGGGGCGCTGTTCGACTATTGGCCCGAAACCGAAGATCTCACCCGGCATCCGGACCGCCGCATCCCCTGCGAGATGGGACGGGAATACAAGGCCATCGTCGACGCCATGGTCCTGAGCCGGGACGGGACGATCTACGGCGGGACTTCCGACGGTTTCGTCTTCCGCTTCGATCCGGAGACGATGAAGATCCAGAACCTGGGGAAGCCCATCTGGCAGCAGCGGATCCGTGGGCTGGCCTTCAGCCAGGACGGCGACCTGTGGGGCGTCGGCGGCGAGCCGGGCGGCTCCGCCCGCGTCTTCGTCTACCGAACCCAGGCGGGCTCGTTCGAGAGCGGCGGAATGCTCCACGTCAACCGGACGCCCTACTACGCCTGGCTGGCCTACGAGGCCGAGTCGATGGTCGCGGGACCCGACGGGACCCTCTTCATCGGGGAAACGGGGCGTCTGGCCCACCTTTACTTGCTCTATCCCTGGAAATAAGAGGGCGTCAGGAGAACCCCGGCTCCGAGTGCGTGCGCCGGCCTCATGAAGTAAGAGGTCCAGACAAAGACGATGACGACGAGGTCCCACGTATCGTCGAAGAATAGGAATACTTATTAAGGCCCTAAACGTGTTTTTCTGCGGCTTCGGCCTCAGCCTTGGTTTTATGAACGGTGCCGTCCGGATGGTTGGGTGGAGAATAGACGGTATAGAGCTTCAACCGCGTGGTTTTTGATGTGTTGATGACATTATGGTGTGTGCCGGCCGGCACGATAGCGGCTTCGTTCTTCTTGACCACGTGCTCTTCCGAACCATTCAGCACGAATTTGGCTTCCCCCTGCTCGACGCGGAAGAACTGGTCGACATCGGGGTGCACTTCGTTGCCGATCTCTTCGCCCGGCTGCAGACACATCACGACGAGCTGACAGTGCTTGCCGGTGAATAAAACCTGACGAAAATACTTGTTCTTGAGAGTCTGTTCTTCAATCGGTCCAAAATAGCCTGACATATGTCCCTCCGCTTTTCCGAAAGAGATTCCGCTGTTATTATACATCAACGATAAGGGTGATGCACGAAGAGACGCCATCATCAAGAACCAGGGCGTCATGAACTTCGACAGGGCGTCGCGTTCATAATCGGCAACTTCATGGGCGTCATCGATATCCTCATCCGGGATCTGCCGGATGACGTCGAGGTCGCGGCGGACCCGGGCCGACTTCGTCTGGATCTCGACCGGGAAGTCGCAGCCGACGAGGACTTCAAGGCAGCGGCGAGTCAGCCCATAACGTTCCTCTAGCGGTTGATAGGGATCGCAAACCGAAGCAAAGCAGATGGTCCCTCGTTTGGCCTTGACGATCTGCTTGGCCAGCAAGGCGGGCGCGTTGACCTTGACGTCGACGAACTCGCCCCAGGGCTCGCTGTGGCCGCTGTACCTCCGCATGAACAGGGCCGCATAGCAGTAGATGCAGCCGACCTCGCAGCCGGTATACGGGTTGACGCAGTAATCGTGGATCTTCGAGGGATTGAGGATGGGCTTGGCCTCAATCTCGCGGACGACCGGCCCAGGCATGTACCTATCATACTTCAGAATCCGGAGGCATCAGAGGCGGCCCTTCCTCTCCGCACCTTAGTTCGCTGAGGTCAAACGCGCTAATCGGGCCTACTCGTCCTCGAGCTCGGGCAGGCCGGGATCTGTGTCTTTCCAGGGCAGGATCTTGGCTAGGGCCGGTGAATCGGGAAGTCATCGCGAATTCACGCAATCTTCACCAAAGAATCCACGAATCATCAAGGCCCGGAGACACGAACCTCACTATGCTTCCGGCTGAACAAGGCCGACGAAGGGGAATGCTCCTTGTATTGGCCGGGGCTGTATTCTAGAATGGTGACAAGTCATTAGGCGCAGGCCAAGGACCGCATGGCCGTAGGGTAAAAGGCTGATGCATCAACGCCGGCGAATCGTCCTGCTTTTCGGGCTCGGGATCGTCTTGCCCAGCCTGCTCCTGGGATACCTCGCCTTCCGGGGCATTCAGAATGATCGGGCCTTACTCGAAAAGGAGAGGCTCGCGGAGACCGGGCAGGTTGCCGACAGGGTCATCGGCGCGGTCGATGACACGATAACAGCCGTCGAGAAAGCTCTTGTGAAGACGGTCGCGGATCATTCCGGGAAGCCGTCCGCGGAGTTGGCTCCCGCCCTGGAAAAGCTGGCGGCCGGGATCCCGCTGGTCGAGCAGTTCTTTTATCTGCAGGACTTTAAGGAAGTTCGTTTACCGCTCGCCAGGCTATTGTACGTCGCGGACGGCCGTCGGGAAGCCGTCTCCTCCCCTCCTGCCGATCTCAGCAGCTCAGCCGAAATCCAAGCTGCCCAACGGCAGGAGTTCCGGGAAAAAAGCTATCCCAGGGCTCTGGCCGCCTATCAGCAGGCTCTCAAACGCGCGAACGACCCTCGCCTCAAAGGGGCGATTCTGAACGCTGTAGCGAGGGTCCAAAGGAAATCCTCGCTTCTGACGGAAGCGGTTTCGACCTACGAAGACATCGTTCAAGACTACGGCGGGGTCGTTATTTCGGAAGGCATCCCCTTGGGGCCGTCGGCCAGCCTGGAGATCTGCGTGCTATCCCGGGAACTCAAGGACGTCGCGAAGTCCCTGCGGGGGTCCTTCGGATTGTATCGATCTCTTGTCCGCAGAGAGTGGCTCCTGGAGATGGCCGAATTCGAATTTTTCATTGAGCGCGCTAAGAGCTTGATCGACGAATATATTTCCGGCCAGACGCCGGGCCTCGACCTCCCGGCCCTCCGAAGTGAATTCCAGGGCCTTCGGGCTGAAGAGGCGGAGCAAAGAACGCAGACGGAGAGAGCCGTCGTCTTCCAGGAGAGCGCGGTCCCGGCATTGGAGGCGAGGATCTCGGCCGGCCCGGGCGAGTTGGATCGGTCCACGGTAAGGATGCCGTTGAGAATCGGCCGATACTCGTTCCTTGTCTCGATGCCGAGATCGGGGGGCCGGGATACCGCCCCCCCAGGGAGAATCTGGGGAATCATCTTCGACTCGGAACGACTCAGGGAGGACGTCCTTCGTCCCGCCTTACGCCGCTTTGTGACATCAAGCGAGACGGTGTGGGTCGTCCAAGAGAGAGACGGCGTTCCCCTGATGTCGACGCAGCCTCCGCCCTCGGGCTCCGCCACCGTCCGGGCGGATTTCCCCTCCAATTTCCCGGACTGGACACTCCAATTCCATCAGGCGTCGCCCCGCTTGCTCAAGGCTTTTCTGCTGTCGCGACGGGGTCTCTACTCTTTCGTGTTTCTCCTCATCGCCGGCATTCTCATCTTCGGCCTGGTCCTGACCATCCGCTCCGTCTCCCACGAGCTGGAGCTTGCCCGGATGAAGTCGGATTTCGTCTCGACGATCTCCCATGAGTTCAAGAGCCCCCTGACCTCGATCCGGCAGCTCGCCGAGATGCTCCAATCGGGCCGGGTGCCATCCGAGGAGCGCCGGCAGAAGTATTACGATGTCCTGCTCGAGCAGAGCGAGCGGTTGGCGCTGCTCACGGACAACATCCTCAGCCTGGCCAGGATCGAGGAGGGCCGGGCGGAATTCACGTTCGAG
>JALHVH010000383.1 GCA_022867105.1 Candidatus Aminicenantota bacterium | reverse complement strand
TCATCATCCTCACGGCCATCGAGCGGGTCTACATCGACTACGGCAAGCCCGGCCAGAGGGAGGCGCCCGTCCTGACCGTGGACGAGGCGCGGAAACACCTCGAGGACGGGCAGTTCCCGCCCGGGTCCATGGGACCCAAGATCCGGGCGGCGATCGAGTATATCGAAGCAGGAGGGGAAGAGGTCCTCATCACGACGGCCAACCACCTCAAAGCCGCCCTCATCAACCGCTCGGGGACAAGGATCATCGCGACAAGCTAGGAGGGCATGATGCAAAAAGATTTTATCAGCATCCATGACTTGACGCCGGATGAGTTCCAACAGATCCTCAACATGACCGATAACATGAAGAAACACCCGCACCGCTTCCGTAAATCGCTCAAGAACCGGATCCTGGCCATGATCTTCCAGAAGCCCTCGCTCCGGACGCGGATGACCTTCGAGGTCGGGATGCTCCAGCTCGGCGGCGAGGCGATCTACCTGGCCCCGTCCGACATCCAGCTCGGATCGCGCGAAGGGATCTTCGACGTCGGCAAGAACCTCGAGCGCTGGGTCGACGGCATCATGCTCCGGACCTTCGCCCACCGGATCATCCTGGACCTGGCCGCAAGCACCCGCATCCCCGTGATCAACGCCTTGACGGACCTCCTCCACCCCTGCCAGGCCATGGCCGATTTTTACACGCTCGGGGAGAAGAAGGGCGGCCGCACCAGGCTGACGTTCGGGCTGACGTTCGCCTACGTCGGCGACGGCAATAATGTCTGCCACAGCCTGATGTTCGCGGCCGCCAAGTCCGGGACGAAGATGGCCGTCGCGACACCGGCCGGCTACGAACCCAACCCGGAGATCGTCCAGCAGGCCCTGGAGGACGGCAACGCCACGGGCTTCAGCCTGAAGCTCACCGCCGACCCGGCCGAAGCCGCGAGCGGGGCCGACGCCGTCTACACGGACGTCTGGGCCTCCATGGGGCAGGAAGCCGAGAAGGAGAAAAGGGCCAGGATCTTCGCGCCCTACCAGGTCAACGCCAAACTCATGTCCCACGCCAAATCCGACGCCCTCTTCATGCACTGCCTGCCGGCCCACCGCGGCGACGAAGTCACCGACGAGGTCATCGATTCCCCGAACTCCGTCGTTTACGACGAGGCGGAGAACCGGCTCCACGTCCAGAAGGTCATCATGCTCCTGCTGATGGGAAAAAAAGAAAAAAATAAACATGAATAATCCAGAAAACGCCCAGACGACGACCATCGCACCGGAGGACGTGGCGCTCATCGAGAAGGAGTTGGCCCAAACCTCCCGGCCTCTCCCCCTGCACGCCCTGGCGGAGAAGCTCGCCTTCCGGAAGACGGCCGGCCAGCGGACCCAGGACGTCAAGCGGTATGACCCCTACGCCCGCTACGAGACCGGCGATGTCATCTACAAGGAATACGACGAGACCCTGAACGTCGGCAGCAAGAACGTCGAGCATTTCCGGGGGGCCATCATCCTCAAGGTCGTCGGCAAGGCCTTTTATAGGGCCTTCAACTGCGAGATGCTCGAGGTGGATTACACGGGGGGCGGGGTCTTCCGGAAATACATCGACTACATGAAGAAGACTCGGACCCAGATCCTTCTCCCCTCCAATACGGAGGCCAAAGGCCTCGTGCCCGAGCTCTTGGAAAAGGGGAGCGACCCCAGGCTGACCGAGCTCCCCATGACGGAGAGGGACCTCAAGACCCTGGAGAAGAACCTCCGAAGCGCTCTCATCAAGTCCCCGGTGCTCTTCAGCTGGAACGACAACTGGCAGCTCACGGCCGGGCGGGTCGACATTCCGGAGGCCAAGATCATGGAGATGGAGGCCGAATTTGAGCGGACCCGGGAGTCCACGTCCACCGAGGAGCTCGTCAAGAAACACCTTGGCCTGGAGGCGTCGAACGACCTCTTCGAGATCAACTGCCTGAGCCTCGATCACGTCCTCGAGAAGAAGTACAAGAAGGAATTCCTCCTGCTGTCCCTCGCCGGCTGGGGCAAGTGGCACCTCAAACAGATCCTCAACGCCCTGCCCGAGGGCCTTCCCCTCGCGGCCCCCTTGGCCAAGCTCCCCGAGTTCGAGGAGCTCGAGAAGCCGGAGATGAGCACCGTCCAGGACTTCCCGATCAAGGTCTACCTGACCTGGCGCGAGATCCATTCGGGCGGGATCAAGGTGCCGAGAAGCCTCAACAAGGGACTTTCCCACGCCCGCGAATACGCCTTCACAGAACCGGAAGAGGGGAAGACCTACACGCTCTTCTATTACCCCAACTCCAGCTACTTCCTGGGACTCCAGGACTTCTATGTCAAGAACAACATCCCCCAGGGGGCCAGCCTGACGATGGAGAAGCAGGGGCCCGGCCAATTCCATTTTTGGGTCAAGAAATCCAAGAAGAAGCTGGCGGCCCCTAAGGTCACCTACGACCCGAAAGAGGACAGGTTCGGCGGCGCCGGAGAAGAGGCCTTTACGTTCGCCGAACCCAACAAGATCATTTTTATCGACCGCGAGACCCTGGCCGCCCTCCTGCCCCTCTATGAGCACCGAGGCGAGCTCGACCTCAAGGACCTGCTGTTCCTCATCTTCAAGGATCCCGTCCTCGCGCCGGGCCACGCCCTGCACTTCCTGAGGGCTTACCATCTCGTGGATTTCCTCAAACAGACGACCCAAGAGGACGTGGAACTCACCCTGCTCAACACGCCGGAGTTCATCAAGTCCGAGAAAAAAAAGGGAATCTTTTTCTACCAGGAGCCTTATACGGAACTGGACGTCGTCCCGGAGGAGGTCTCCCTCGAGGCCCCCGCCGAGGAAGGAGAGACGCTTGCGGCCGAAGGCCGGGCCGAGCGCTACGTGCCGCCCGGGACGATCGGCTTCGAGGAAGAGGAAGAAGAGGAGCCTTTCCCCGGCGGCCCGCCCGAGATCATCGACCTGACACCCCGGGCCCTCAGGCCGAAGGCCCCGCCGAGGGAGGCGCCCGAAGAGCCCGCCGCCGAGCTGGCGGGTCCCGCCTCGGCCCAGGCCGCCGTCGGGGCCGCGGAGAAGGAAAAGGCCAAGGCGGCCGCCGGGGCGGTGACCAAGAAGGAAAAACTGCACAAGAAGAAACAACCCAAGCTCGAGGGCGAGAAGGGGCCGCGGCCCAAGAAAAGCGAGCGCCGGGTCATCGAAGAGAAGATCGCGGATGAAGAGTCCGAGATGGAGGCCCTGACGGCGATCAAGCAGAAAGAAGAGGGACTCGAAGAACAGCGCCTGCGCGGTGCCAAGGCCAAGGACAAGAAGGAAAAGAAAGAGAAGAAGGAAGAGCCCAAGGATGCTGCCAAGGAAGAGCCGAAATTCGGGTTCTTCGCCGAGAAGCTCAAGTCCGCCCTGACCCAGCCCCCGCAGAAGAAAGAAAAAGAGGACAAGAAGAAGCCGGAAGAATAGCTACAGGATTTCGCGGCCGGGGCCGCGGCGCTTGGTGACGCCCATTTCGTCCAATAGCTCAAGGAGCGGGATGGCGAACTTGCGCGACAGGCCGGTCATCGTCTTGAAATCCGCGACAGACAATTCCTTCTTCCGCGACTCACGGAGCCGTTTGACGATCTCGTCCAGCCAGCGCCTGTGGATGTAGAAGCCGTCCTTGCCCTGGACGATCTTCTTCCGTTCGGTGAGGAGCGAAAGCAGGGTCTGAAGACGCGTCGTCGAGATCTGGAACTTCTGCCGGATGTCCTCCGGGGTAAACGCGGAGAACTTCCCTTCAAAACACATCTTCTCCATCTCGGTGAGGATGTCCTCTTCCTGGGGCGAGAGAGGCACCTTGAAGCTCGCCAAAGCGACGATGCCGTCCAGGACCTGGGCCTCGCCGGCCTTGAGGAGGTGCTTCAGGGCGAGCTGGAGGACGGTTTCCGAGAGCTCGAAGCGCTTGGCGATCTTGTCGACCGCGACCCCCCTCGCGTCCGAGTGTTTTTCATGGAACTGGGCCAGAAACTCCACGATCCTCCGGCACAGGAACTCGAAGCTCTCCTGGGACAGGATAAAAAGGGGCGAAAAGACCAGGATGCGCGCCTTCCCCTCCTCTTCGAGCTTCCGGGCCGCCGCCTCGAGCCTCTCCGGCTCGACGCTGCTTAACGCGAGAACGTCCTTCTCCCTCAGCCCTTCGAAGCCCTTCTCTTCCGCCAGGGCGAGGAGCATGTCCTTCTCGTCCCCGGACAGGCGCTCGAGCATCGGGAGCCTTTTTCTCGACTTCAGCTTCTTCGCGTCCTCGGATTCGGGGTGGAGGACCACACCCCGGCCGAGCGGGAGGTGTCCTTCGGTCTGGACCTCGAAATCATCCTTCCACTTCAGGAAGAACGGCAGTCCGGCAGAAACCCGGGCGAACCAGCCGCCCTCTCCGGCCGTTTCTCCCCGCGGATACTCATGGACCTCGGCCGCGTAGCTCTTCTTGCGGACGACGATCAGGGCCTTGAGGGACGCCCCGGCCTTCTTGACCGGGAAGTCCAGCCGCGCGTCGAAACACTGCCTCATGTTCACGGCTTTCCCCCCGCCTCCGGACTCAACGTGAACTCCATGCGCCGCAGGGCCGGGTCGCAGGCGACGAGGATGACGCGGACCCGGTCGCCCAGGTCGAAGGTCCGCCCCTTCCTGCGGCCGCGCAAGGTCTTGGCGCTCCGCCGGTAATAATAATCGCCGTCCAGCGACTGGAACGGCAGGAGCCCGTCCGCGAAGGTGTCGTCCAGCTCGACGAGGAGCCCGGCCTTGATGACGTCGGTGATGATGCCCTCGAACTCGTCGCCCATCCTGGTCTTGAGGAAGCGGAAGATCCTCCACATGAGGAGGTCCTTCTCGGCCTCGTTGGCCTTCCGTTCCATCTGGGAGCAATGGAGGGCCCACTCGGCCATGGGAGCCTTCTCCGCCCGCCCGCCCGCTAGGAGCCGCTTCAGGACGCGGTGGACGATGAGGTCGGGGTAGCGGCGGATGGGCGAAGTGAAGTGGGTGTAATCCGTCTTGGCGAGGCCGTAATGGCCGAGGTCCTCGTCCGAGTAGACGGCCAGTTTCAGCGAGCGGAGGACCTGGACGTTGACGAACTTTTCCCCCGGCTGTCCCTTCATCCTCTCGAGGACCCCCTGGAGGTCCTTCGATCCGATCCGGTCGGCCTTCGGCAGGACGAGCCCGAAGTGCCCGAGCAGTTCCCTGAGCTTTTCCAGGTCGGCCTCGGCGGGCGCCGGATGGATCCGGAACATGGCCGGAACGTCCGCCCGGCCGAGGTGGGACGCGACGGCCACGTTGGCCGCCACCATGAATTCCTCGATGAGCTGGTGGGCCTCGTTCCGCTCGGTGGGAACAATGGACTGGAGGCTTCCTTCTTTGTAGACGAGTTCGGGCTCGAGGAGATCGAAATCGAGGCTCCCGGCCTCGGCCCGCTTTGCCCGGAGGAGACGCGCCAGGTCCCTCATGAGGAGCAGGGCGGGGACGACGTGGGCGTACTTCGCGCGTTCGGCCCGGTCTCCTTCGAAGATCTTGAAGACGGACGTGTAGGTCATGCGTTCGACCGTCCGGACGACCGAAGGATGGAACTTCTCCCGGACGACCCGTCCGGCGCCGTCGATCTCCATGAGGACGGACATGGTGAGCCTCGGCTCCCGCGGCCTCAAACTGCAGAGGTCGTTGGAGAGCTTTTCCGGCAGCATGGGCAGGGTCAGGTCTGGAAAATAGACACTGGTCGCCCTCGCGAAGGCCTCTTCGTCGAGGGTTGTTCCCGGCCTGACGTAATACGACACGTCCGCAATGTGAACACCGAGGAAGTAGTGTCCGTTCGGCAGGAGCCGGACGCTTACGGCGTCATCGAAGTCCTGGGCCTTCTCGCCGTCGATGGTGACGGTCTGCCAGTCGCGGTGGTCGGCCCGGCCGGCCAGGTCCTCCGCCGTGACTCCGGGCCGGGCCGCGTCGGCTTCCGCCAGGACCTCGGCCGGGAACCCGGAGGCTAGGCCGTGGCGCCTGACGATGACCTGGGTGTCAACACCGGGGTCGTCCGGGAAGCCCAGGATGCCGGCCAGCTCGAGCGTCGTCCGGTCGGCTTCGATAATCATACCGGGGCGGGGGAATGGCTTGCCCTTGACGCGGATGGGGAGCTCCTCGGGCGACATGGAATCGAAAGCGGCCATGTAAGGGGCCCCCCCTCTTTCCACATACGTGCCGAGGATCCTCTTCCGTTCCTTTTTCAGGATGCGGGTGATCTTCCCTTCGGACTTTCCCCTGCTCCCCTTTTCCCGGACCAGGACCTCGACGGTGTCGCCCTGGAGGGCGCCGCCCGAATCCCGGGCCGGGATGAAGATATCCTCCGTTCCCCCGCCCTCGGGGGTCACGAAGCCGAAACCGCGAAGGACGCTGACCAGCCTGCCGCGGACGAGGTTCGTTCGCGGGGCAAGGGCATAACGGTTCCTCACACGGCGGACGACCCCTTCATTCTCGAGGGCCTTGAGGTCCTCGAGGAGTTTGTTCTTATTCTGGCGGGGGAGCCGGAGCTCCCTGACGATATCCAGAAATGCCAGCCCCTCCGGATGCTTTCTCAGCAGGGGGGCGATCTTTTTTTCCATTGTCTTTCTTTCCTTTAATAATAAAATAACGAAACGTAAGGGACCTTGTGCCGGTCCCGGAGGGCCTTCACGAGCCGCGTCCTCAGGACCTCCTCGAGATCGAGGCCGCGCTTCCCGGCGAATTCCACGGCCGTTTCCCGGCGGAGCGCCTCTTTCTCCTCCGGGGACGCTCCGCGCCAGAGGGCTTCGTCGACACCGTCGTCGAGCCGTTCAAGCTCCTCTTCGCCGGCCCCGGCGGTCCGGATGAAGACGAGCGCCCGCTCGAAGGAGGCCCTCAGGTCCTCGAACCCCGGGGGGACGGCCCTCAGGAAGCGCTCGATCTCAGGGATGAGCTTTCTCTTCTTCTCGTCCCTGGAGACGGTCTTCCGCGCGCCGCCCGCTTTGCGCTCGGCATGACGGCCGAAGGCCTTCATGACCTGGCCCTCGCAGAAGCCCAGGGACAGGACCTTGGCGGACCGGCCGCCCTTGCGGAAATTCTCGAAGGCCGTTTCCATGCCTTCGAGGACCGCGTCGAGCGGCACCCTCATCTTTTCCCAGCGGGCGATGAGGGCCACGTCCTTCGGCGACAGGAAGAACGGCGCCCCCCGTCTTCGGAAGAACTCCCGGGCAATGGTTTGGTAGTATTGGCTTTGCGCGCGGCCGTCGGCTTCCACGGCGTCCTCTTCACCCGGCCTTGTTCTTCTCGTAGAGGATCCTCAGCCCGTCGAGCACCAGGTGCGGTTCGTAGGCTTCGATGGCCGGAACCTCGGGTGTGAGCGGACCGCCGAAACCTCCCGTGGAGACGACCCGGACCTCCTTGCCCAGCTCTTTGCCGACCTGGGCGATGATATTGGAGACGAGCCCGATGTACCCGAAGTAGAGCCCCGATTGCATGCTCGAGACAGTCGTCCGGCCGATGGCCCGCCTCGGCTTCCGGATCTCGATCCGCGGCAGTTTGGCCGTCTTGAGGTAGAGGGCCTCGGCCGAGATCTGGATGCCGGGGGCGATGGCCCCGCCCAGGTATTCGCCCTTGGCCGAGATGGCGTCGAAGGTCGTGGCCGTGCCGAAATCCACGATGATGCAAGGCCCGCCGTATTTCCCGTAGGCGGCAAGAGCCGCGACCACCCGGTCGGCGCCGACCTCGAGCGGGTTCTCGTAGAGGATGGGCATACCCGTCTTGAGGCCCGGCCCGACGACGAGCGCCTCGAGTCCGAAAAGGTCGAGGCTCAGGTCTTGGAAGACCGGCGTCAGGGGCGGGACGACACTCGAGATGATGGCGGCTTCGATCTTATCGGACGGGATCCCCTCGCGCTGGAACAGGCTCAGGAGGACGATGCTGTATTCGTCGCCCGTCTTCTCCTTGTCCGTCTTGATCCTCCAGTCCTTGAGGAGTTTCTTGCCCCTGAAGACGCCGACGGCGATGGTCGTGTTTCCGATGTCGAAAGCCAATAGCATTTCTATTCTCCTTGGTCAGCCACGCTCGAGGGCCCGGACCTCGGCCGAGTCATGGGCTGTCCTCCGTCCTCCGTTTTCGCAGACAAGGCCCCCGAAGGCGTCCAAGCCGATGAACGTTCCATCGGCCGCCGCGCCCCCGGTCTCGAGGCAGACGCGGTCCCCCGGAGTGAAGGTCATTTTTTCTTGAAAGGCGTGAACGATCTTGTCCCCTGTCCCGCGGATGAATATATTATACCATGTCTCCAGGCTTTCGCATAGAAGCCTGCACAGATCGTCCTTGTCCACGGGGCGATTGGCGGCTATTTCCTGAGCCCGGCAAGGACGCGGGCCGCGATCCTCTTCTCGAGCTCGCGCTCCATTTCCAGGACTTCCGTGCGGACGATCTCGCGGACCGTGGAGCGGAGCGCGTCAGGAGGAGCGGAGGAAGAGGGACTCTCCCCAAGGCCTTTGGACGGGAACTCAGCCGACGGGGCCTCCGGGAAGGGCTCCTCGGGCATCGTGGGGGGCGAGATCTTCCGGTCGATCGCCTCCCTGACCGTCGCGGCCAGCTTCTCCGAATCGAACGGTTTCTGGATCACTCCGTCGTGGGGGATGTCCGCGGCCCTGTCGGGATCGAACAGCTCGAACGTCCCCTTGAGGAAGAAGAGGGGCACGTTCCGGGACTCCTCGCGGCCGGCCAGGAAACGCCCGACCTCAAAAGCGTCCATCCCGGAAAGGGAGAGGCCGAGGATGACCGTATCCGGCCGGATCGACGGAAGGGCGTCGACGAGTTCGCGGCCGTCCTCGAAGACATAGAGCTTGAAGCCCGACTCCGAAAAGGCCGCCTGGACGGCTTTCTGAACGGAGGGACTGGGGTCGGCGACGACGATCCTGTAGGGCACGGGATTCCTCCTCTCAATACTCGATACGGACCGAGTCCTCGCCGAGAAGGTCCTCGATGCGCTTTTTCAGTTCCTCGGTCGGGGTCACGCCGTGGACCTCGGTCGACTGGGTCACCATCCGGTAGGCGTGGGGCGTCTCGAGTTCGAAGAGGACCGGGCACTTCCCCTCGTATTTGTCGAGGACGCCCCTCAGCATGTCCAGGACGGAGTCCTCAAGGCCGGGGAGGAAGATCCGGACGATCATCCGCTTGGCCTGCTTCTCCATGGCCTCGGTGAGGGGCATGACCAGGCTGAGACTGATCCGGCGGCTTTCCCCTTCGCCGCCGAACTTGCCCTTGACCCAGACGAGCTGACCTTCCCTCAGGTAGGCGCTGGACTTGCCGTAGGCCTCGGGAAAGGCCACGACTTCGATCCGGCCGGTCATGTCCTCGAGGAGGAACGTGGCCATCCGCTCGTCCTTCCTTGTCTTGAGCGGCTTGATCACGGCAATGATGCCGACGACCCGGACGTCCTTGTCGAAGTCCTTCTGCTCGTCGAGGTCGCCGATGTCGTGGGAGATAAGCTTGTTGAGGCGGCCCTTGAACCGGGCCAGGGGATGGCCCGTGATATAGAATCCCAGGGCGTCCATCTCGTAAGACAGGAGGAGCGACTCATCCCACTCCCGCATCTCGCGGACCTCGACCGGGACCTCGGGCGGTTCGAGGGCCCCTCCGCCGAACAGGAGGTTCTGCTTCTGGACCACGGCCTTCTGGACCTCATGGCCGTACTCGATCATCCGGTCCAACATGTGGAAACACTGGGAGCGTCTCCAGCCCAGGGAGTCGAAGACGCCGGCTTTGATCAGACTCTCCAGGGCCTTCCGATTGACGATCTTCGAATCCGTGTCCTGGAAGAGGTCGAACGGCGACGTGAACGCCCCGTGCTTCCCGCGCAGGGCCAGCAGCTCGCGGATGGCCGCCTCGCCGACGTTCTTGACCGCCGAGAGCCCGAAGCGGATGCTCTCTCCCTCCACGGTGAAGGGATAGTCGCTCTTGTTGATGTCGGGCGGCAGGACCTTGAGGCCCATCTCGTGGCATTCGGTGATGTACTTGACGACCTGCGGCGTCGATCCTCGTTCGGCCTCGGAAGTGATGAGAGCGGCCAGAAAGTGCCGGGAGTAATGGGCCTTGAGGTAGGCCGTCTGGTACGCCAGGTACGCGTAAGCAGCGCTGTGGGACTTATTGAAGCCGTATTCGGCGAACTGGGCGATCTGGTCGAAGACCTTGGTCGCCTTGCTCTGGGCGACGCCGTTCTTCTTCGCGCCCTGGATGAAGCGCTGCTTCTGGGCCTTCATGATGTCCTTGCCCTTCTTTCCCATGGCCTTGCGCAGGATATCGGCGTCGGCCAGGGAGAAGCCGGCCAGTTGGACGGCGATGCGCATGACCTGCTCCTGGTAGACGATGATCCCCCGCGTCTCCTTCAAAACGGGCTCGAGCTCGGGGAACTCGTAGGTCGTCAGCTCGGGGTGGTTCTTGCGGTGGATGAACTCGTCGGTCATGCCGCTCTTGAGCGGCCCGGGCCGGTAGAGGGCGTTCAAGGCGATGAGGTCCCGGAAGACCTCGGGCCGGAATCTCCGCAGGAGGTCCTTCATCCCCGGGCTCTCGAACTGGAAGACGCCGTCGGTGTTGCCGGCCTGGAACAGCTCGAACGTCCGCGGGTCGTCCAGGGGGATGTTGTGAATGTCCAGCCGCTCCCCCGTGTCCTTCTCGATGAGGCCGAGGGCGTCGTAGATGACCGTCAGGTTGCGCAGGCCCAGCAGGTCCATCTTGAGGAGGCCGATATATTCGATGTCGCCCATCTCGAACTGGGTCGTGATCTCTCCCTTGACCGACCGGTAGAGGGGGGCGAATTCCACCAGCGGTTTCGGGGTGATGACGACGCCCGCGGCGTGGATCGAGGGATGGCGGATCTGGCCTTCGAGCTTCTGGGCGATGGAGATGAGCTGGGCGACTTTGGCGTTCTTCTCGCGCAGTTCCTTGAGCTCCGGAACGTTCCGGACGGCCGCTTCCAGGGTGGCGTCCGGCCCGAAGGCCGGGATGAGCTTGGCGATCCGGTCCACCTCGGGGAGCGGGACCTCGAGGACGCGGCCCACGTCCCGGATGGCGGCCCGGGCGGCCATCGTCCCGAAGGTGATGATCTGGCTGACGTTCTCCTGGCCGTATTTCTTCGTGACATATTCGATCATCTCCTGCCGGCGCCGGCCGCAGAAGTCGATGTCTATGTCCGGCAGGCTGATGCGCTCCGGGTTCAGGAAGCGCTCGAACAGGAGGTCATACTCGATGGGATCGATCTCGGTGATCCCCATGCTGTGGGCGACCATGCTCCCGGCCGACGAGCCGCGGCCCGGGCCGACGGGGATGTCCTTCTCGCGGGCGCTCTTGATGAGGTCCCAGACGATGAGGAAGTAGCCCTCGAAGCCCATTTCCTTGATGAGGCGGATCTCTCTCGCAAGCCTTTCCTCGTACTCTTCACGGCTGTGGCTGAACTCGCCGTTGGCCTTCTTCTTCGCGCAGACCTCTTCCATCCGCGCCCGGAATCCCTCGCGGGCGACCTCCTCGAAGTATTCGCTCAGGGACTTGCCGTTGGGCGGTTGGAAGACGGGAAGGAAGCGGCCGGACGTCGGAAAGGCGAAATCGCAGGCGGCGGCGATGTGGACCGTGTTCTCGATCGCTTCGGGCGTCTCCTTGAAAAGCTCGGCCATCTCGGCCCCGGACTTGAAGTAGAACTGGTCGCTGGTGAAGCGAAGGCGGTCCGTCTCGCTGACCTTCCGGTTGGTCTGGATGCAGAGCAGGACGTCCTGGGTCTCGGCATCCTCCTTGCGGAGGAAGTGGACGTCGTTGGTGGCCACGAGCGGCAGTCCGAGCTTTCGGGCCAGGACGACGATCTTCGGGTTGATTTCCTTCTGCGGTTCAAGGCCGTGGTCCTGGAGCTCGAGGTAGAAGTCGCCTTCGGCGAAGAGCGAGCCGTAGCTCCGGGCGGCCTCTTCGGCCCCCTCGTCCCGGCCTCGGGCCAGGAGGAAGTTGATCTCGCCCTTGAGACAGCTCGACAGCCCGATCAGCCCGTCGGTGTGGCCGGCCAGGAGTTCCTTGTCGATCCGCGGCCTGTAGTAGAAGCCCTCGAGGTAGGCCTGGGTCAGGAGCTTGCACAGGTTCCGGTAGCCCTTTTCGTTCTTGACGAGGAGGATAAGGTGGTAGTGGTGGGTCTCTTCGTTCGGGTTGGACCCCCTGTCGGAACGGCTGCCGGGCGCCACATAGACCTCGCAGCCGAAAATGGGCTTGATGCCCTTGGCCTTGGCCGCCTTGAAGAACTGGACGGCCCCGAAGATGTTGCCGTGGTCGGTGAGGGCCACCGCCGGCATATTGTGATCGTAGGCCGCGTCGACGAGGGCCTGGATCCTGAGGCACCCGTCGAGGATGCTGTACTCGGAGTGGTTGTGCAGATGGATGAAAGACATGCTCATTCCCACTCGATCGTTCCGGGAGGCTTGGTCGTGACGTCCAACGCCACCCGGTTGATGCCACGGACCTCGTTCACGATGCGGGTGGAGATCCTTGCCAGGAGGGGCGCGGGCACGGGGAACCAATTGGCGGTCATGCCGTCCGTGCTCTGGACGAGCCGGAGGACGACGACGCGCTGGTACGTCCGCCGGTCGCCCATGACGCCCACCGAGCGGACGGGGAGGAGCACGGCGAAGGCCTGCCAGAGCTTGCGGTAAAGGCCGGCCCGGCGGACCTCATGGAGCAGGATATCGTCGGCCTCGCGCAGGATGTCGAGGCCTTCCCTGTCGACCTCCCCCACGATGCGCACGGCCAAGCCGGGCCCGGGGAAAGGGTGTTGGGTGATGAACCCCTTGTCCACGCCGAGCTCGAGGGCCAGGGCCCGGACCTCGTCCTTGAAGAGCTCGCGGAGAGGCTCGATGAGCTTGAACCGCAGGCCTTTGGGGAGGCCGCCGACGTTATGATGGGACTTGATCACCGAGGACGGTCCCTTGACCGGGTTCGATTCGATGACGTCCGGGTAGATCGTCCCCTGGGCCAGGAAATCCGCCCCGCCGAGCTTTTTCGCTTCGCGCTCGAAGATCTCGATGAACAGGCCGCCGATCTTCTTCCGCTTTTTTTCGGGCGCGATGACGCCGCGGAGCTTCCCGAGGAATTCCTCCGAGGCATCGATGCCCTTCACGTTCAGGGAGAACTTGCGCCGGAAATTCTCCATGAGTTCGTGGTATTGGCCCTTGCGCAGGAGGCCGTTGTCGACGAAGATGCAGGTCAGGCGGTCCCCGATCGCTTTGTGGATGATGAGCGACGTCACGAGCGAATCGACGCCGCCGCTCAATCCGCAGATGACCCGGCCCCGGCCGACGGCGGCCCGAACCTCGGCGACCTTCCGCTTAATGAACGAGGCCATGTTCCAGTCGGCCTCGAGTCCCGCGACCCGGAAGAGAAAATTGGCGAGGATCTTATTGCCGTCGCGCGTGTGGATGACCTCCGGGTGGAACTGGACGCCGCAGAGGCGCCTCTCCCGGTCTTCGACGGCCGCGACACGGGTATTGGGCGTGCTCGCCGTGACGCGGAAACCCGGCGGGACCCGTTCCGGCTTGTCGCCGTGGCTCATCCAGACCTGCCGCTTGTCCCTGACTCCGGCCAGCAGGCCCTTGCGGTCGAGGACCTTGAGGGAGGCGAAGCCGAACTCGCGCTTGCCCGAGGGAACGATCTTGCCCCCGAGGAGGTGGGCCATGACCTGGAGCCCGTAGCAGACGCCCAGGACCGGGAGGCCGAGCTCGAAGACGCCCGGCGACGGCAAAGGGGCGCCCTTTTCGTAGACGCTTCGGGGACCGCCCGAAAGGATGAGGGCGCCCGGGGCCTTTTTTCTTATTCGAGCGACGGGCGTATTGAACGGCACGATCTCGGAATAGACCCCCAGCTCGCGGACCTTCCGGGCGATGAGCTGGGTGTATTGCGAACCGAAATCGAGGATGAGGATCTTGGACATGCTTAGATTCTAGCAGAGGGTCCAAGGGCTTTCAATCGCAGTTGGGGTCAAACCTACACTTTTCATAGAAAATAAGTTCTCTTCCATTTAATACGAACGCATTAAATAGTTTGACATCTGACTTTAAGCGGCCTGAAGCCGCCCTC
>JALHVH010000382.1 GCA_022867105.1 Candidatus Aminicenantota bacterium | reverse complement strand
GATCAAGAGGGTCGCCCTCCTGGAGCGCGAGTTCGAGATCGAGAAAGACGAGATCACGCCGTCGCTCAAGGTCAAGAGGAACATTATCGAGGACCGTTACCGGGATGTGATCGACGCGCTGTATCGGGAAGACGGCGGGCTCTAGAAAACCGGTCCATCGTCGGACGGATTGTCTTATCGGTTCTCGCGACTTGCTCGGGCCGCGCGCCGGACGGCCTTGAGCGAGCTTACGCCCGGGGTCACCGCGGCTATCCAGACCTTTGGGGACCGGATCAATCAATAATTTCATCGATCACTTGAAGCTGGCGTTTGTATCGGCGAAGCCTCCGCCGTCCCATGTCTTCGAGCAGGTCGCGCTCGCGGCGGCCGAAGGATTCCTTGTCCGGAGATGATCTGCGGGCGCAGTTTTCGCGGTTATTGACATTGCCGCCCGGCCGGAGATATAGTTCCGCTATGGATTAGGGGGTAAATTCAGCGCTAAGGGCGGGAATTCCCACGCCGCAGAAAAAGGAAAATCCTATAATCAAATAAGAAAGTTTTTAGGCGATGACAAAAATCGGCTCTTTCCTTCGGAAAATCTTCGGGCGGCCTGTCGGCTCGAGCGAGAATCGGGCGGACGGGAAGGGGGAAGGTCTCGGGACTGTGCTCGAGGAAACGGAATACCGGATCACCCAGCTTGACAACGAGATAAAGAAGAACCTTTGGGGCGTCGATCAGGACAAGCATAAGATCGGAAAGCTGGCGGACCTGGCCATCGAGAAACTTGAAAAGATCATCGCGCTGAAAAAAAAGGAGGCCGACCTGGTCTTGTCCCTCGAGGGGGAGGACGCGTCCCTGGAGCAGGAGGCCCTGTCTTCATCTGCCGAGATGGACCGTCTCGGGGAGGATCTCGAAAGATTCCGGGCCCTGCTCCGCGTGCTCAGTCCGGAAGAAATGGCCGAAGCCGCCGTGGAGCCGCTCCCGGCACCCTCGGCCGAAAGACCTGGGCCCTCGGAACGCGTCAAAGTCCTGGACAAACCCAGGATCCTGATCGTCGACGATGAGCTGCTCGTCGTCAAGGCCGTCCGGTACTTCCTGACGAAGCAGGGTTGCGAGGTCCTGTCCTCTTCCAAACCGGCGGAGGGCCTCAAGAAAGTCCTGGAAGAGAGGCCCGACCTCATCCTCCTCGATATCATCATGCCCGGAATGAACGGCTACGAGTTCCTCAGCCGGCTGAGGGCGGACGCGCGGGTCTCCCATATTCCGGTCATCCTGCTTAGCGCGCTGTCCCGTGAATCGGACATCCTTGAGGGCCTGGGAAAAGGCGCCGCGGACTATTTAACGAAGCCTTTCTCTCCCGAGATCCTCTATTCCAAAATAAGAAAGATCCTAGCTGCTCAAAATGGACATTCCCCTCATCATCGTCCACAATAGTCTTCGCTTTCTCGTCCTCTTCGCCTTGTCCCTCGTCCTGTTCATCTTTACCCGGAGGATCGTTTACAAGCGCCGGGAGGCTTATCGGGCCGTGATTAAACGGTGGATCGAGATCGATGTTCTCGAGTCCATGGACCCCGTGCGACCGGACGAGGTCCCGTTTCTCCGCGGCCGGCATGTAGGGTATCCGGGGCTCCTCGCCGAGGTGCTCCTGGAATATTGGGGAATCCTCAAGGGAGCGCGCAGGGGAAGATTGAAGGACATCTTCGCCGCGACTCTAAAAGAGAGGTTCCTCGCGGACCTGTCCTCGAGAAGGCAGTTGAAGCGCCTTAAAGCCGCGCGCGCCGTCGTCGTCTTCGCGGACCCCGAGGATGTCCCCCGGATCATCCGCCTCCTTGAAGACAAGCCGCTCATCCGGTTGGCCACCCTGAGCGCCTTGACGCTAAGCCCTGTCCCGGAGGTCATCGACGCGGTTTTTACGACTTTCGAGAAGGACAGCTCGCTGAACCTGCAGGCTTATTTCGACCTCATGTCGTCCTTCGGGAAGAGCATCGAATCCCGGGTCAGGGATCTTCTGGGCCGCCCTCTGCCTGAAGAGAAGATCGCTTTCCTGGCGGAGATCACGGGCAACATTCCGTTGGGCTCGCTCTACCCGGACTTGATCCGCCTGTCGGGCTATCCAGGCGCGGAGGTCCGCATCAAAATCGCCCGAGCTCTGGGCAATCTCTCGCTGCCCCTGCCGGAGATCATCCAGGCGCTTGTCCGGCTGGCCGGTGACGGAGCCTGGGAAGTCCAGGCGCAGGCGCTGAAGAGCCTGGGCGGCATGAAGAGCCGGGACACGATCGATGTTCTCGCGGCGGGGCTCTTTTCCTCGCACTGGTACTGCCGCCTGAACGCCGGGTACGCGCTGACCCAGCTCGGACGGGAAGGGCTCGAGCGCCTCCGCGGGGTCTCGCAGCAAACGAAGGACCGTTACGCCGCGGACATGGCCTTGATGGTCCTCGAAGGCATCATTCCGGCCGGTGAATCATGAACGAGCCCCTTCTGCTTACCGCTTTCCGGACAATCAACGCGGCCATTCTGGTCTACTTCCTCCTGCTCAGCCTGTCCTATGTTCTGTTCATCATACTGTCCCTTGCGGGGTTCTTCCGCTACCAGAACCTCGTCACCCACGTCCAGTTCAAGGAGATGTTCCACCTTCCGTCGGTCAAACCCGTCTCGCTGATCGCCCCGGCCTTCAACGAGGCGGGCACCATCATCGAGAGCGTTCAATCCCTCCTGTCCCTCGAGTACCCCGTCTACGAGGTCATCGTCGTCAACGACGGTTCGACGGACCATACCTTGGACCTGCTTATCCGTCACTTCCGCTTGACTCGGTCCCAGAGGATCTTCCGGAAGGTCCTGGAGACGCGGCCCATCCGAGGCATTTACGTCTCTCCCTCCCAGCCGAAGCTTGTTGTTGTGGATAAGGAGAACGGAAGAAAAGCGGACGCCTTGAACGCCGGCCTGAACGTTTCCCGCTACCCTCTCTTTTGCGCCATCGATTCGGACTCCCTCCTGGAAAAAGACGCCCTGCTCAAGATCGCCAGGCCTTTCCTCGAGGACCCCGGCAGGACCGTGGCGGCCGGTGGGATTATCCGGTTGATCAACGGCTGCCGGATTGAATACGGACAGGTAACCCAGGTGGGGCTGCCCCTGAAGCCGCTGATCCTGTTCCAGACGGTCGAATACTTCCGGGCCTTCCTGGGAGGTCGGATCGGCCTCAACGCGATGAGAAGCCTGCTCATCATCTCGGGCGCCTTTGGATTTTTCCGCAAAGACGTCGTGCTGAAGTGCGGCGGCTATCGCACCCGAACCGTCGGCGAGGATATGGACCTCACGATCCGGATGCATAAATATCTGAAAGAAAAAAAGATCCCCTACCGGCTGGCCTTCATTCCGGACCCGATCTGCTGGACGGAAGGTCCGGAGTCCTTGAAATTCCTGAGCCGCCAGCGGAAGCGCTGGCAGAGGGGCTCGATCGAGGCCCTTTTCCACAACCGGCGGATGATCTTCAATCCTCGCTACGGGATCGTCGGCCTGTTCGCCGTGCCTTTCTACCTCATCTTCGAAACGCTGGGACCCCTCATCGAGATCATGGGGTACGTCATCTTTCTGTACTTCCTGCTCAGCGGCCGCATCAACCACCCCTTCGTTCTCCTCTTTTTCCTTGTGGCTGTCGTCTTCGGGATCACTCTCTCGCTGTTCTCGGTGCTGATCGAAGAGTACTCTCCCCACCGCTTTCGCTCGGTCAAGGACGTTTTCCTCCTGATCCTTTTCGCCTTTCTGGAAAATCTCGGGTACCGCCAATATATGGCCTTTGTCCGCGCTATGGGTTTCATCGACATGATCCGGGGTAAGAAGGAATGGGGACGGATGGAACGTAAAGGATTCGGACGATAAGAACCTCGATCCTGAAAACGGCGGCTCTTGGCCTTGCCTTGGGCATGATGATGTCCGTCCCGGCCACCGCTCAGGAACCCGCGACGCGAAAGGACGAAGCCTTCCGGGCGCTCCGGGAAAAGAATTTTGCTCTGGCCATCTCCATCTGCCTGGAGGAGCTCCCCAGGCGCCCAGAGGATTACGAGTTCAACTTCTGCCTCGCACTTGCTTATGCCTTCTCCGGCGAATGGGACAAAGGGCTGAGCCGGGCCGAGGGCCTGCTCCGCGTCCACCCGGGGGATGTCGATGTCACGCTGCTCCGGGCGCGGCTTCTCTCTTGGAAGAAAGACTACGCCGGGGCCGAAGCGGGCTACCGGCAGGTGCTGAGCTCCTCGCCGGAAAACGTCGAAGCCCGTGTCGGTCTGGCGGAACTGGCGGCTTGGCGGGGACTTCCGGCCGAAGCCGTGAACCTGTACTTGAGGATCTTGGCGGAGCGGCCGGACGATCCCGACCTCCATTTCCGGATCGGCCGGGCTTATGCGGGGCTGGGGAACTACGAAAAAGCGAGAGCCCATTTCCGGGCCGCAGTCCGCCTCAATCCCGGAAACTCGGACTACACCAGGGCCCTGAATCTCGCCGCGACCTCCCGAACGAAAAGGAACGAGATCCGGTACGACTACCAGGCGGAAAGCTTCAGCGACGACAGAAAAGGCTACCGAGACCATCAACTCAGCCTCGAACTTCAAATGCCGAAGGACATCGGTCCCCTTATTCTGAGCTTCCATCGAACCCGCCGGTTCGATCGGGGAGATAGCCAGTACGGCCTCGAATCCTATCCCTCGCTCTGGCGGAACGCCTATGCCCACGTCTCCCTTTTCTCCTCATCGCCGGCCGTCCACTTTCCCCGCACCGTCTATCGGGCCGAAGTCTACCAGGGGTTTTCGTCGGCCGAACTCTCTCTCGGGTACGCGAGGTATCTGTTCGCGGACAAGTCCGCCTCTCTGTTCAGCGGGTCCGTCGGATTATACGCCGGGCATATCCTGGCCATTCTGCGCCTGTACCTGTCCTCGGACGAAACGGGGAAGACGTTTTCCTGGGTCCTGCAGGCGCGTCATTACTTTTCCGACGATGATTATCTTTTTCTGGCCTACGGACAGGGGAGCCGCCCCTTCGACCTGGTCACCTATGAAGACATCCTGGTCCGGAAGAGCCAGATCCTTTGGGCGGGGTTCAATTGGCGGCTCTTTAGGAAGGTCCGGTTGAGGGGCCAGATCACGTATCAAAGCGAGAAGAAAGGCCTGGATCGAACCACGGTCTTGCTGAGCACGGGATACTGGTTCTGATGTCCGGTCCGCGGACACCTCCCAAGCCCTGAAGCTTCCATGGAACTCTCTTGGCAAAGGCCACTAAGCGCTCTTAAGTCTTCAGGAACTTCGACACCGAGCTGAGACTGCCCAAGCAGCCGATGACCCCGCCGGCGACGCCCGCCCTGGCCCCCTACGAGAGGATCAAGAGGGTCGCCCTCCTGGAGCGCGAGTTCGAGATCGAGAAAGACGAGATCACGCCGTCGCTCAAGGTCAAGAGGAACATTATCGAGGACCGTTACCGGGATGTGAT
>JALHVH010000381.1 GCA_022867105.1 Candidatus Aminicenantota bacterium | reverse complement strand
CGTGCCGGCCTCCGGGTCCGACACGTTGACACCGTCCATGGAATAGGCGATCCCCGTGCCGTCCTGAGCGCCGTAAGCCGAGTCGGCCATATTATCGGGGGTGACTCCCGGAGCCATGTTGACGAGACTGGACGAGAAATTGCTGACGTTAGGGATGTTCCGCAGCATTTCGTCGGTCATCGTGACCGAGGCCGTTTCCGTGGACTTGATATCAACGGTCGGAGATTGGGCGATAACAGTCACTTCTTCCTCCACGGCGGACGGCTTCAGGACCAGGTCAATGGTGAGCCGTGTTGTCGTGGTGAGCCGGATGACTCGCTGGACGGAAGTCGCGAAACCTTGGAGTTGGGCCTTGACGGTATATTCGCCCGGCGGGAGAGCCGGAAATCGGTATTGACCTTGGGCGTCCGCCACAAACTCGCGGCTGCCCATGAGGTTTGGGCTCGTTATGGTGACGGTGGCTCCCGGGAGGGGGTTGTTCTCCTCATCCAAAATGGTTCCCGAAATAGCGCCTGTTTCCTTGGATTGGGAGAATGCCAACGAGCAAAGGATGAGCAGGAATCCCATCCAAACAAGAACTGATTTTCGTTTCATTTTACCTCCTAGATCCTTCATTTTGATGTGCCGGGGAAGTTGATTAAATCAACGTCCTCCGCTTCCGAACAAAATAATTAGATAAATTACCCCCAATCTTGCCTCCTTTCTGTGTCAACATCCTTATTGAATATGTAAGCAAAATTCATGCCAAATCCGGAGAAAACTTAAATTATTGAATTTAATAAAAATAGGAAAAAATAATGTCAATAATATCAACGGTTCTTCAAATATTTGCATAATTATCCAAATTATTGAATTATTATCCTCCAACCACGAATCTCATGAATCCCTCTACTCCGCAATACATATCATTCGTGATGAATTTTTGTCAATTTATTTCTGTAAAATATATGATAAAATCTATTTTCGAGATGAAAAAGAAACTTTTATTCGCCGCCGCCGCCATGATCATCGTTCTCGGCGCCGCGGCGGCCTACCTCTTCCTCTTTCCTCATAAGGCCGACTTCACACGGCTCCGCGGCGGCAGTGACTACAACGTCATCCTGGTCACACTGGATACGACGCGGGCCGACCGGCTCGGCTGTTACGGGTTCATAAACATCGAGACCCCGATCCTCGACCTCTTCGCCTCGCGCGGCGTCAAGTTCGAGAAGTGCTTCTCGACAACACCCCTCACGCTCCCGGCCCACACGTCGATCATGACCGGAACGCTTCCCCCGTTCCACGGCGTCCGGGACAACGGCGCGTTCATCGTGCCTCCCGAGATCAAGACAATGGCCGAGCTCTTCAAGGAAAAGGGCTATTCCACTTCGGCCTTCGTCGCCGCCTATGTCCTCGATTCCAAGTGGGGACTCAACCAGGGCTTCGACACCTACTTCGACAACTTCGACCTGAGCAAGTTCGAGAGAATCTCCCTCGGCACGGTCCAGCGGCCGGGGAACGAGGTCATCGATGAAGCCCTCCCCTGGCTCGAGCGGAACAAGAGCGGGAAATTCTTCACCTGGATCCACCTCTATGACCCCCATACGCCCTATGAGCCGCCCCCGCCCTATGACAAGCAGTATGCCGCCCACCCCTACCTGGGGGAGATCGCCTTCGCTGACTCCCAGCTGGGCCGGGTCTGGGACTTCCTCAAAGCCAACGGCCTCGTCAGGACCACCTTCCTGGTCGTTGCCGGGGACCATGGCGAAAGCTTGGGAGAGCACGAGGAAGGGGCCCACGGTTTTTTCGTTTACCAGCCGGCCATCCACGTCCCTCTGATCTTCGTCACGCCCTTTCCCAGGCTGCAGGGACGGTCTTCGCCCCGCGTCTCGTCGCTTGCCGACGTCCTTCCGACCGTCTGTGAGATGACGGGCCTGGCCACTCCCGCCCAGACCCAAGGGGAGAGCCTCCTCGCCGCTTTCGAAGGTCCGAAGAAAGGGCGTATCCCCTACGCTTACTCCGAAAGCTTCTACCCGCGCTTTCACTTCGGCTGGTCGGAGCTCAAGGCCATCCAGGACGACCGGTACAAGCTGATCCTCGCCCCGATCCCCGAGCTCTATGACGTCGTCAAGGACCCGGCCGAGGAAAAGAATCTCGTCTATCTCGAGAAAAAAGCCTTCGAGGACATGAGCGCCGAGGCCGGGCGGTTCATCGCGAAGTCTGAACAGAACGCCTACGAAATGGACATTCGCAAGGTCGACGAGGAGACGCGGGAAAAGCTGGCCGCCCTCGGTTATATCGGCTCGTTCCAGGACTCTTCCAAACTCAAGGGCCAGAAGCTGGCCAACCCCAGAGAAAAGATCAAGGTCTTCAACGAGCTGTCCAGGGCGCGAGAGATCGGCATGTCCGGGCGGGCCGCGGAGGCGATCAAAATCATCGACGGCATCATCGCGAGCGACCCCGACATCACGGACGCCTACTTCACGCTCGGCAACCTCTATTTCAAGCAGAGGAAGTTCGAGGAGGCCATACTGGCCTTCCTCAAGGCCTTCGAGAGAAAGCCCGATGATTCGTTCACGGTCATCAACATCGCCAACTCTTATGCTTCCTTAAAGAGGTTCGACGAGGCCGAGGCGTTCGTTCTGGACTATTTCAAGAAGGGGTTCTCCGATCCGCAGCTGTACTACCTCCTGGGGAACATGAACTACATTCAAAAAAAATATGATAGGGCCATCGCCTACTTCGAAAAATGCCTGTCCCTTAACGCCGAGTCCGCCTCTTCCCACAATGCCCTGGCCGCCATCTACACCCTCAAGGATGACTTAGCCAGGGCCGACGAGAACATCCAGGCCGCCCTGAGGATCAACCCGCGGCTGACCAACGTCCTGTACAACTATGCCCAGGTCCTGGAAAAGCAGGGTAAGACACGGGAGGCCGAGACCGCCTACCTCCAGGCACTCGAGAACTCACCCAAACATTTCCAGGCTATGTACAACCTCTCCCGGCTCTACCGTGTCGAGGGGAACGAGGACCGGGAGATGGAATACCTGAAGAAATGCATGGACGCCGAGCCCGAGTTCCCGTTGAGCTATTTCTACGCCGCCCGGATCTACCTCAACCGGGGACAGAATTACGAGGAGGCCGTCCGCCTCGTCAAGAAGGGAATCGACCTCAAGCCGGGACCGTCCGAGCTTCCCCTGGGCTACTTCCTCCTGGCCGACCTCTACAGCCGTCTGGGCGACAGCCGTCAGTCCGAGGAATATGCCCGCAAGGGCCGGAACCTCGCAAATTCGAAAATCACTTGATGCCCAGCTTTTCCTCGATAGCCTGCTTGAATTTGGGGTTGACGGCGATGCCGTTGGCCTCCGCCTGCAGGAGATAATCCCTCGCCTTTTCGTACGGCTTCGCCATGAAGAAGATGCTGGCCAGGTTGTTGTAGGCAATTTCATGCCGTCGGCATAGAATGGTTTGAAAAGCTTTTCGGGCTGGCCTATAATACCATCGTGAAAAGAACAATTCTCCTAGCGGTCCTCAGTGTCGCCTTTTTCGTGCCCAGCCTTCCTCTGCCCGGCCAACCGGTGAAATCGGTCAAGACCCTTCCTGAAATCTACAAGAAATGGCTCGACGAGGAGGTCGTCTATATCATCACGCCCAAGGAGAAAGAGGTCTTCCTCCGGCTCGAGAACGACCGGGAAAGAGAGCTCTTCATCGAGGCCTTCTGGAAGCAGCGGGACCCGAACCCCAACACCCCCGAGAATGAATTCAAGAAAGAGCATTTCCGCCGCATCTCCTATGTCAACCAGTGGTTCGGACGGGACACGCCCGGGGCCGGATGGCGGACCCCCATGGGCCGGATCTACATCATCCTGGGAGAGCCGAATTCCATCGATAAATTTGAGAGCCTCACCGAGATCTATCCGACCATCATCTGGTTCTACGAGGGCAAGATCGAATACGGCCTGCCGAACGCCTTCAATGTCGTTTTTTTCAAGAGGGAAGGCTCGGCAGGGGACTGGACGCTCTACAGCCCCATCAAATACGGCCCGGAGGCCCTCCTGATCAACTACCGGGGCGACATGACCGATCATCTGGCGGCCTATCAGGAGCTCATGCAGATCGAACCGGCCGTCGCGAGCATTTCTTTGAGCCTGATACCCGGAGAGTCCCTGGCCAATCCGTCCCCGTCCATCGCCTCCGAGGTCCTCATCCAGGCGAAGATCCCGTCCGCTCCAAGGGAGAAGGTCAAGGACGCCTACGCCGAAAAGTTCTATAAATACAAGGACAGTGTCGGCGTCGAATACACGGCCAATTATATCGACAACGACTTCACGGCCCACGTCATCCGGGACCGGTCGGGAATGTCCTTCGTCCACTTCCTCATCGAACCCAAGAAGCTCTCCCTCGAACGGGACGGGAACCGGTTCTACACGACCCTCCAGGTCAACGGCATCGTCTCCGACCTCAAGGGGATCCCGGTTTACCAATACGGGAAAGACATCCCTATCGAGCTCAGCGAGGACCAGGTGACCAGGATCAAGGACAAACTTTTCAGCTTCCAGGACCTGTTCCCGCTCATCGAGGGGACCTACAACTTGAACCTGCTCCTCAAGAACATGATCTCCAAGGAGTTCACGTCGGCGGAAACCCGGATCATCGTTCCGCCAGCCTCCTCCCTCGAGATAAGCCCCCTCGTCCTGGCCAACAGGATCAACGAGAATTCCGAGTATAAAGGGAAGAACAAGCCTTACCTCGTCCAGGAGGTGCAGCTCACGCCGTCCCCGCGAAACGATTTTGCCTCGAAGGACACTCTATACCTCTTCTTCCAGGTCCAGGGCCTAACCGACGAGATGAAGGCGGGCGGGCGGTTTCAGTTCACGATCGCCAATGAACAGAAGACGGTCACCACCGCTGACAAGGAGGTCCGCACCTACCCTAAGGCCCCCGATTTCTTCGAGTCGATCCCCCTGGCCCAGCTCCCGCCGTCCCTCTACAAGATTAAGGTCGCCCTACTCGACCCGAACGGTCAGGAAGCGCTCTCCCGGGAAGCGGAATTCTTCGTTTCCCTCGCCCCCGCCCTCCCGAGGCCGTTCATCTTGTCCCTTCCCCTGCCGCCGTCGGACGACCCTATGTACGACAACATCATCGGAAACCAGTACCTGAACAGGAAGGACTTCCGGGAGGCCGGACCGCGGCTCGAAAAGGCCTACCGGTCCAATCCCGCGTCCCTGGGCTATGCCCTGGATTACGGCAGGTGGCTCTTCGCGACCGGTGATCATGCGTCCGTCAGGCAGATCGGTGACGCTTTCCTGAAGCTCCAGAAATACGAGTTCACGGGACTCCTGGGCCAATCCGCCCAGGCCATGGGCGATTACGAGGCCGCCGTGGCCTATTACCTGGATTATATAGGCCACTTCGGGACGAACATCAATGTCATGAACTCCATCGGCGATTGTTATTTTAAGCTAGGCCGGAACGAGGACGCCCTCAAGATCTGGGAAAAATCCCTCCAGCTCAGCCCCAATCAGGACAGGATCCGAAAGCAGGTCGAGGCCATGAAGGGTAATAAGGGTAATAAATGAAAAAGGCCCTCCTCCTTCTCGCCTGCGCACCGGTCCTCTTTGCCTGCGCCTCCGCCAGGCTGCCCAAGAACATGGATGCAAAACACAGACAGTTCCTCTCGAAAGCGCGGTTCACGATCACCGGACAGGAGCGACGCGTCTTTTCCAACCTGCCTCCCTCCGAAAGGGACGCGTTCGTCGAGGAGTTCTGGAAGAAGCGGGACCCCGACCCGGCGACAGAGGCCAACGAGTTCAAGGAAGAGTATAACAAGCGGATCGAGGAGGCCAACCGCCTCTTCTCGGAAGGGGGCAGTAACGGCTGGCTCGAGGACCGGGGCCGGATCTACATCCTGCTCGGACCTCCCTGGGAGAGATACGCCTACCCCCGGGGCCAGACCTTTTACGGGAAACCGACCGAGATCTGGTATTACGGCTTCTTTCCCATCGTCTTTATTGACAACGATTGGAACGGCACCTACGACCTCGACCCCCTGAGCGCCCAGCAGATCGCCCAGATCAACAAGGCCCAGATGGACCTCAAACCCCAGGTCCGGACGGAAAAGACGCTCTTCGACTTCCGGGTCAGCGTCGAAAAGATCAAGGGAGGCGACGTCCTCATCCGGGTCCGGATCCCTTATCGCAACCTCTGGTTCGCCGAAGAAAAGGGCGGGCTCAGAACGGCCCTGGAGCTCAGCCTGGGAGTTTCCGACAAGTCCGGGGCGAAGGTGTGGGACTTCAAGGAGACCTACACCGTCGAAACGACGGAAGACAAGCTCAAGGAAGTCATCCAGGATGACTACCTCATAGAGGTCCCCGCCCGCATCGAGGGGGGGCCCGGCTCGTACAGCCTCAAGGTCGAGCTCAAGAACAGGGCCGATGAAGTCCGGGTCGAGAAGAATCTGGATATCGAGATCTGAAAGGTCATTATTTGGAGGTCATCATGAGAACAAGATCGTTCATGGTCCCCACTCTCATCGCCTTCGGCTGCCTCCTGGCCCTGAGCGCCGCCTCCGGCCAGGCCGGCCGGGGCCTGGCCCGGGTCAACGGGACCGTCGTCGACGAAGCCGGAAATCCCGTTCCCCAAGCCAAGATCGAGCTCGTCCTGATCCAGAGTGAGGAGACCAAGCGCGACACGACCACCGACAAGAACGGCCAATGGGCCCTCCTGGGGCTGGGCACGGGGATATGGCAGGTGACGGCCTCGGCTCCGGGATACCAGCCGGCGTCCGTGGAATGCAACGTCAAGCAGCTCGACCGGAACCCGGTCATCGCCCTCACCATGAAGAAAATGAGCGCGGGCGACAGGCCTTCCGGGACGGACGAAGCCTCCCTGGCCCTCATCGACATGGGAAACCAGCTCTATAATAACAACAAGTTCGATGAGGCGCTGGCCATCTTTCAGGAGCTCCTGGTCAAGAACCCCACCGTCTATCAGATCAAGCTGAGCATCGGCGACTGCTACCGGGAGAAGGGCGAGTTCGACACGGCCCTGGCGATCTACACGGAGACCGCCGACACCGCTCTCACCGACGCCGTCTCGGGCAAGGAGATGCGGGCCAAGTCCCTGGCGCGCATCGGAGAATGCCATATCAAAAAGGGCGATTTTGAAACGGCCCAAAATTACTTCAAGCAGTCCATCGAGACCTTCCCGGAGAACGAGGTCCTGGCCTACAACGTCGGCGAGATCTACTTCTCCAACCAGAAGCTCGACGAAGCGATCGACTACTTCACGATCGCGACCCAGATCAAGCCCGACTGGAGCGAGGCCTATTACAAGCTGGGGCTCGCCTATCTGAACAAGACCGAATACGAAAAGGCCCAGCAGAGCCTGAACAAGTTCCTCGAGCTCGAGCCGGACACGGAGCGCTCGACGAGTGTCAAGAGCATCCTGGACTATATCGGAAAGATCAAGAAATAACTCTCCGGAGAGATCCGGATCCTTATTGCTGATCATGAAGTTCGTCGCCGACCTGCACCTCCATTCGAAGTTCTCGCGGGCCACGTCCAGGGACATGACCTTCGACATCCTCGCCTATTGGGGGAAGGTCAAGGGCATCCGCCTCCTGGCGACCGGCGACTTCACCCACCCAGAATGGCTCTTTCTCATGAGAGAGAAGCTCGAACCGGCGGGCAACGGCTTCCTGCGCTTCCGGAACGGCATCCAACCCCCCGAGAACCCCAACCTCAAGTCCGTGGCCGTCTCGAACTCGGACGTCTCCTTCATCCTTTCGACCGAGATCAGCTTCATCTATTCCAAGCTGGGAAAAGTGAGGAAGATCCACCTCATCGTTCTGGCCCCGGACTTCGAGTCCGTCGAAAAGATCAACAACAAGCTCTCGGCCGTCGGCAACCTGAGGTCGGACGGACGGCCCATCCTGGGCATGGACGTCAGGCTGTTCTTGAAGATGATCGCCGACACCTGCCCGAGGGCGACGGTCATCCCCTCCCACATCTGGACCCCCTGGTTCTCGCTCTTCGGCGCCAACTCGGGATTCGACTCCGTCGAGGAGTGTTTCGAGGAGATGACGCCCATGATCTTCGCCCTGGAGACGGGCCTGTCCTCGGACCCGCGCATGAACCGGCGCCTGTCCGCCCTGGACCGTTTCGCCCTGGTCTCCAACTCCGACGCCCACTCGCCCCCGAAGGTCGGCCGGGAGGCCAACATCTTCGATACGGACTTCAGTTACGCCGGGCTCATCGGCGCCCTGCGGACCAAGGACCCGGCGAAGTTCCTCCACACGGTGGAGTTCTTTCCCGAAGAGGGAAAATACCACTACGACGGCCACCGGAAATGCGGCGTCCTTCTTTCGCCGAAAGAAAGCCTGATGAACAACAATATCTGCCCGAAGTGCGGCAAGAAGCTGACCATCGGCGTCCTTCACCGCGTCGAGGAGCTGGCCGACCGCGGGGAGGACTACGAGGCGCCGGCGGGGATCCCCTTCAGGAACCTCATCCCCCTCACCGAGATCATCGCCGAGGCGACCGGGAAAACGGCGGAATGCCAGAGCGTCTGGGACGTCTACTTCCATTTCATCCGCGAATTCGGCGACGAACACACGGTCCTGACCGATGTGCCCATCGCAGACCTGACACGGGCTTCTTCCGAAAGGATCGGGGAGGGTGTCGACCGCATGCGGAGGGGCAAGGTCCATATCATTCCCGGCCATGACGGCGAGTACGGCGTCATCCGCCTCTTCGACGGCGAGGCGGACAAAGACGAAGCGAACGCCGGCCAGCTGTCTTTGTTCTAATGAATTACGGTTCTCTTACGTTTGGTGTGGGCTGGGGCCGAATGGACCTTCCTTGACAAGAGGCCTGGGCGCCCCTATATTAGATAAGGATACAGGATACCGCCGTGGAAATCGAAATGAAGATCAAGGGGTTGGTCGTCGACCCGATCTCCAAGATGCCCATCGTGGTCCTGGAGGACCCCCACTCGAGGCAGATCCTGCCGATCTGGATCGGCGTTTTCGAGGCCAACGCGATCGCCCTGACCATCGAGAACGTCCCCACGCCCAGGCCCATGACCCATGACCTCCTCAGGAATTTCCTGGAGAAGCTCGACATCTCGATAGAGAAGATCGTTGTCAACGACGTCCGGAACAACACCTTCTACGCCCTGATCCACTGCCTCCACGACGCCACCCGGATCGTCATCGATTCCCGGCCCTCGGATGCCATCGCCCTCGCCCTTCGCATGAGCTCACCGATCTTCGTCGAGGACGAGGTCGTCCGGAAAGCCCACGGCCTGAAGTTCGACGAGAACCTGGAAGGCTCCGAAAAGCTCAGGAAATGGCTTGAAGGTCTCACCCCCGAGGAATTCGGGAAATACAAGATGTAAGGTCCGTCGGAAGGTCCTCAAGGATTTTTCGATGGGCATAATAAACGGACGGTCCGCAGGCTTGGCTGATTGTCGATTGTCTATGTTCTCAGCCGGAACAAGAGATACACCCCGATCAGCCCGAAAACGAGGTTCGGAGACCAGGCGGCCAGGAATGGCCCGAGGAAGCTGACGTAGCCGAGACTGCGAAACAAGCCGATCGCCAGCCAAAAGACCATGGCGATGACGACGCCGAGCCCGATCCCGACCAGGGCCCCCCGCTTCCCCATGGAGAAGGCAAAGGGGATTCCGAGGAGGGTCATGATCAGGCAGACGAACGGGAAGGAGATCTTGGTGTTCAGGTCCACCTTGAACCGGGAGACTTCGAAGCCCATCTCCTCGACCTCGGCCGTATATTTCCTGAGCTCGGAGTACGTCATCTGCAACGGCTCCTTCCACTCTTTGAGGAAATAGCTCTTCGTCTCGACCCCCGCGAGCTCCCTCTCCTCCTGAACCTCAAATCCCGCCGGCAGCGTCCCCGAAAAGGTCCTCGTCCAGCCCTCGGCCAGGCGCAGCCTGTCCTCCTTGAGATAGGCCTTCTCGGCATAGGTCCTTCCGGAGAGCGACCAGGAGGCGAGGTCGATGTCGAAAATGGACAACCGGCTGAAGACGGAAAGTCCGGGATCGAAGAAGTCATAGTGATAGATGCGGTTCTTCTCCCGGCCCAGGACCCAATGGCGGTTGATGTAGCTGCGGCTTCGTGGCGGGTAGTCGTTGATCCTGTTCCAGATCTCTTCGGCCTTATTGTTGGCCCTTGGGAGGATCCGCTCCTGGAGGGCGAAGGAGAACACACTGACGATGAGCGCCATGAAGAGGACGGGAAAGATCAGGCGGTAAACGCTGATGCCGCAGGCCTTCATGGCCGTGACTTCGTTGAACTTGGTCAGGATGCCCAGGGCCAGGAGGGCCGTGGTCAGCGCGGCGATGGGCAGGATCAAGGAGACGAATTCGGGGACCCGGAACCAGATATACTGGAGGAAGAGCGAGAGGGGCTTGTCGTGTGTGTAAACGTTGTCGATCCGCTCGAAGAAAGTGACAATGATAAAAACGGAGAGCAGTCCGGAGAAGATGATCGCGAAGATGGCCAGGTACTTCCGGACCACGTACCGGTCCAGGATGTTGGGAAACCGAAGGTGGATCCGCGGCAACTTATGGAGCGGCCGCCCCATCCTGACTTCCTCGGGGGCCTTTTTCCACTTTCGGAAGAACCCGGCCAACCATGAGAAAAGGGCGGCCTCCTTGAGGGATTTCAGGAACAGGTAAGCTCCGGCCAGGAAAAGGAGGATATTAGGTCCCCATATCCCCAGGAACGGGGAGACCTTGCCGTCCATGGCCAGCTTTTCTCCAGCCGTGATCAAGATGTAATAGAGGAGGATGATGGCGATGCTGATGGTGAAGCCGCTCGTCCGGCCGCCCTTCCGGGTCGTCACCCCGAGGGGAAGGCCGACGAGGACGAAGATGAAGCAGACGAAGGGGAGGGCGAACTTCTTGTGGATCTCGACCCAGTGGGACCGGAAGTCCCTCGTCTTCTCCCGGAGGGCCTGGGGCGCGGCCGCGGGACCGGGGGCAGTGCCATTGGGCAAGGCATCCTTGGCCGCCGCCGCCTTTTCCGTTTTCAATTCGGCCAGGTCCTTCTTGATCACCTTCACTCCCGACAAGAGCTCCAGGATGTCCTTTTCCCGGACACGCTTCTCACTGCCCATGGAGGCGAAAAGGCCCTCCACGTCGATCCCCTCCTCCAGCCTCTTGAAGGAGGTGAAGCTGTATTTGTCGGGCTTCCTCAGGGGATAGGAATGGACGGTGCCGTCCTGGAGCACCAGGGTCGCCTTTTTCTCTTCCGGGTAGAGGTCGAGCTTCCCCTCCCGGGCCAGGATTAGACGGGGCTCGGCGGGGTCCTTGGTCAGGTAAACGAAGATGTTCTCCCACTTCTTCTCCCGGCTGATGTCCTGGATGTAGATGACCATCTTGGGGATGGACTCATTGAACTCCCGGGGGCTGAACTTCACCTGGACCTTGGCCAGGACGGAACTCGTCATGGTCTGGACCCATTTATAGTTGGCATGGGGGGCGAGGAACATGGTCAGATAGGAGGTCACGAGCCAGCCCGTGAAGGCGAAAACGAAGATCGGCCAGGCGAGCCGCTTGGAGCTGATCCCGAGCGTTTTGAAGGCGACGATCTCGGAGTCTGTGGAGAGCCTCCCGAGCCCGGCCAGGATCCCCATCAGGACAGCCATGGGAACAGAAAAGGCCAGGAGCGAGGGGATGAGGTCCATGAGAACCTCGGCGGCCAGCCAAATCGAGACGCCCTTGGTGATGAAGAGCTCGGCCAGGACGAGAATCTGGCTCATCAGGAGGACGAACGTGAAAAGGAGGAGGCCGATGCCGAACGGCGGCGCGATCTCCCTCAGGATGTAGCGGTCGAAGAATTTGAACATGCCGCCCAATTTATACCATAAAACGGCGGCTCGCGACACAGGCGGCGCGCCCCCGAAAGGACCGACGGGATTCTTTCTTCTCAAGCGATAACGCCGACTTTCGGTGCTGCCCCGAATTCCGGGGACACGATGTCCATCCCAGAGAATCGGTTCATGTCCCGGAATTTCGACTCATACCCTATCAGCAATTTTCGGGCGGCGTTTCAAAAAAAATGGGGAGCGGCCGCACGGCCGCTCCCCGGTTCTTCTTGAGCTTAGAAGGACCTCAGTACATATCTCCGCCGGGAGGCATGGGATACCTCGAGGTCTTCTCTTCCTCGGGAAGCTCGCTGACGAGACCTTCCGTGGTCATGAGCAGGCCCGCGATGCTCGCGGCGTTCTGAAGGGCGACGCGGACGACCTTGGTGGGATCCAGGATCCCGGACTTTATCATATCCTCATACTCTTCCGTCAGGGCGTTGAAGCCGAAGTCCTGTTTGAGTTCCCTCACCTTCTCGACGATGACCGACCCTTCGTGGCCGGCGTTGTAGGCAATTTGGCGAAGGGGCTCTTCCAGGGCCTTGCGGATGATGTTCACGCCGATCTGGAGGTCGCCCTCGACCTGGAGCTTGTCCAGGGCCTTCTGGGCCCTGAGCAGGGCGACACCGCCTCCGGGAACGATACCTTCCTCGACGGCCGCCTTGGTGGCGTGCATGGCGTCCTCGACCCGGGCCTTCTTCTCCTTGAGCTCGGTCTCGGTGGCCGCGCCGACCTTGATCAGGGCGACGCCGCCGACCATTTTAGCCAGCCGCTCTTGAAGCTTCTCCCGGTCGTAATCGGACGTCGTTTCCTCGATCTGGGTCCGGATCTGCTTGATCCGGGCCTGGACGTCGCTCTGTTTGCCCTTGCCCTCGACGATCGTGGTGTTGTCCTTGTCGATGACGACCTTGGCGCACTCGCCCAGCCAGTCGACCCCGACATTCTCGAGCTTGACGCCGATGTCCTCGGTGATCACCTTCCCGCCCGTCAGAGTGGCGATGTCATCGAGCATGGCCTTGCGCCGGTCGCCGAAGCCGGGGGCCTTGACGGCCGCGCACAGGAACGTACCCTTCAGCTTGTTGACGACCAGGGTGGCCAGCGCCTCGCCCTCGACCTCTTCGGCCACGACGAGGAGCGGCCGGCCCATCTTGGCCACGTTCTCGAGCAGGGGCAGGAGCTCCCGCAGGTTGCTGATCTTCTTCTCGTGGAGCAGGATCAGCGGGTTCTCCAGGACGCACTCCATGCGGTCCGGGTCCGTGATGAAGTATGGGGAGAGATAGCCGCGGTCGAACTGCATGCCTTCCACAATGTCGAGCACCGTTTCCATACCCTTGGCCTCTTCGACCGTGATCACGCCGTCCTTCCCGACCTTGTCCATCGCCTCGGCGATGATCTTGCCGATGGACTCGTCGTTGTTGGCGGAGATGGCGCCGACCTGGACGATCATCTCGCCGCTGACCTCGCGGCTCAGCTTCTTGATGTCCTTGATGACCTCTTCAACGGCCCTGTCGATCCCCTTCTTGATGAGGATGGGGTTCCGGCCGGCGGTCACGTGCTTGATGCCCTCGCGATAAATGGCCTGGGCCAGGACGGTGGCTGTGGTCGTGCCGTCGCCCGCCACGTCCGAGGTCTTGGAAGCGACTTCCTTGACCAGCTGGGCGCCCATGTTCTCCCAGGGGTCCTTGAGCTCGACTTCCTTGGCCACCGTAACACCGTCCTTGGTGCTCGTGGGGGAGCCGAACTTCTTGTCCAGGACGATATTCTTGCCGCGGGGGCCGAGGGTCGCCTTGACCACGTTGCTTAGAATGTTCACGCCTCTGAGGAGGCCCTGTCTGGCGTCATCGCCAAGAATGATTTGTTTTGCCATGTTTCCTCCTATTTCGAAACGATCGCCAGGATCTCTTCTTCCCGGACGATGATGTGCTCCGTCCCATCGATCGTCACTTCCGTGCCGCTGTACTTGCCGATGAGGACCTTGTCCCCCTTCTTGAGCTCAAGCGGGATGACCTTGCCCTCGTCCGTCGTGCGGCCTTTGCCGACCGCGATGACCTCAGCCTCCTGCGGCTTCTCCTTGGCCGTGTCGGGGATGATGATGCCTCCCCTTTTGACTTCCCGTTCTTCCAATCTTTTAAGAAGAACTCTGTCATGCAACGGTTGAACCTTCATATAAACCTCCTTTGAAATGAATATTAGCAAGCTTAGGCCTAGAGTGCCAATAATAAGCGAAAAAGGGTTCGTTGTCAAGGGGATAAATCGAAAAAATTAGCAGTCCGACATAAAGAGTGCTAATTCCGTTTTTTCGGCTTCAGGGCCTTGATCCTGTTGTGAAGGGTATTGCGATGGATCCCCAAGGCCTTGGCCATCTTTGTCTGGTTGCCGTTGAACTTCTTGGCGGCGGTCTCGAAGTAGATCTTTTCGAACTCTTTCAGGACGTCCTTGAGATTCAGTTCCTTGTCCACCATCTCCCTGATGGTCAGTTCCAGCTTCTGGTGGATAT
>JALHVH010000380.1 GCA_022867105.1 Candidatus Aminicenantota bacterium | reverse complement strand
TGATGAAGTAGGGGGCGTGGACACTGAGGCGGACCTTCCGGGCCGCGGCCTTCAGGGCCACCTTCCGGGCCGTATCCAGTCCCATCTTGACGCCGTTGACGAATTCGATCTCCTGGCAGTCCAAGCCGATCTGGAAGATGTGTTCGATCCCCTGTATGGTGGACGCATCGGCGCTGGCCAGGGGTACGCCCGCCGTGCCGAAGAGAAGCTTCCTAGGAGCAGGAGACATCGGCCTTTCCAGTGGAGCCCAGGAATTCGCTGACGATGCGCATGGCGCAGAACTCCCCGCACATGGAGCAGGCTTCCGTCTTGGTTCTCCTCTTCTTGCGGACCGCCTCGAACTTGTGAGAATCGATGACGAGCCGCTTTTGTCCCTCCCAATCGAGCTTCTTACGGGCCTTGGACAGCTCGAGGTCCCTTTGGCGCGCTCCCGGGACCCCTTTGACGATGTCGGCCGCGTGGGCGGCGATCTTCGAGGCCACAAGGCCCTCCCGGACGTCGTCGATCGAGGGGAGGCCAAGGTGCTCGGAGGGCGTGACATAGCAGAGGAAATCGGCCCCGGCGGCCGCGGCGATGGCGCCTCCGATGGCCGCAACGATGTGGTCGTAGCCGGGGGCGATGTCCGTGACGAGCGGGCCCAGGACGTAGAACGGGGCTTCGTGGCAGACCCGTTTCTGGAGCTGGACGTTCATCTCGATCTGGTCGAGCGGAACGTGACCGGGCCCTTCGACCATGACCTGGACGTTCGCTTCATGGGCGCTTTTCACCTGCTCCCCAAGGGTCAGGAGTTCTTCGATCTGGGGGCGGTCCGTGGCGTCGATGATGGAACCGGGCCTGAGCCCATCGCCGAGGCTGAGCGTTACGTCGTATTTGTGGGCGATGCGGAGCAGGCGGTCGAAATGGACGTAAAACGGGTTCTCTTTCTGGTTGTGGAGCATCCAGGCCAGGTGGAACGCCCCGCCGCGGGAGACCACGTCGGCGACCCGGCCCTGCTGTTTAAGCCGGTCGATGGCCTTCATGGTCAGGCCGGAATGGACGGTCATGAAGTCGACGCCCTCCCTGGCCTGGGTTTCGATGGCCTCAAAGAGGTCCTCTTCGGTCATGTCCACGATCGTGCCGCGCGTCTCGATGGCCTTGATGGCGGCCTGATAGATCGGTACCGTCCCCAGGGGGAGAGGGGTCTCGGCGAGGATGCGTTGTCGGATCCTGCGGATGTCGCCGCCCGTGCTCAGGTCCATGAGCGTGTCGGCCCCGTAGAGGAGGCTGATGGCGACCTTCTTGAGCTCGGTGGCGAGCGCCGGAAAGTCCTTCGAGGTGCCGAGGTTGACGTTGACCTTCGTCCGCAATCCCTTCCCGATGCCCGACAGGCGGGCGGGAGCGTGGATAGCGTTCCACGGAATGACGGCCTTGCCTGAGGCGACGTGCTCGGCCAGGAGGTCGGGGGATACCTGTTCCTCCTTAGCGACTTTCCGGAGCTGGGGGGAGAATGTCCCTTTCCTGGCCTTTTCCAATTGTGTCATGATCTCG
>JALHVH010000379.1 GCA_022867105.1 Candidatus Aminicenantota bacterium | reverse complement strand
CTTTTCTGCCGGGTGCATGAAACTTCCATCTCCCTTGGAATCCACCACTATGGAAAGCTGGTTTGATATCCAGAGCTTTCCATCATGCCTTTGAACAGCTTGTTCCAGGACATCGAGCCAATTTTGTTTCATGCTGTCTCCCTGTGAGGTTTGTGGCAAGAAAAGGAAAACAAAAATCAGACAAAGTCGGAGGGTCAGACCGTTGGAATTTCGGAACGGAAACCGCGGCGGAGTGTTTATGGAGCCTCCTTGAGCACCGGAATCAGAAAACGGAATAAGGCAGATGGGGTATAGAAGGAATTTCCTTCGTGGGCGATGAATCTCCCCTCTTGACCACGAATGTGATATATCGCCGGTCACCTGGCCACGTCAACAGCCTTTCCTTCGGTAACATATTACATGAGTCAATGCCTCTTCAAAGCCGCCGCGTAACCATAGCCGTAAAAATACCGCCGCCAACTTGTCTCTGTCGAACAGAACTGATTGCTCCCGAGAAAATAATCCAGCAAAGCCTCCCGCAGCCGGGTCAATTCATGGAGGCGGCGGCGATGCCGGGGATCATCGATCGTCAGGGCGAGAAGCTCGAGGGCTCGCTCGAACGCCATGCGGCTGTACTCGGAATTGTCCTTATGGCGCCAGTTCAGGGCCCTTTCGACCTCGCTTCCGACATTGGCGAGCTGTTCCATCAACGAAAATTCCCGCCAGCGCCCGGCGGCCAGCTCCCGATGTTGAACAATCAAGATCGGACCCTCTTGCCAACCACTTGAAGGATCTTCTCTCGTACCGCGGGATCATCGACCCCGCGCGACCGATTGCTCTGCGAAGGGCGAATATTGATGAGGGAATCGAATTCGATCCAATCCGGGCCGTCCAAATCAGGATAAATATTGATCCCCCACAGGAACTCCTGCCGGGAACCTCCCTCTAAGAGAAGAGCCTCTTCGTCGGAATGGAGTTCCCCGTCGACAGCCATGATCTCACGTTCCACATCAACCACAGCTTTCACCATATTGCCGAAACCGGCTTCAGCCATGTGCTTCAGTTCAGCCAGTGACACAATTGTATCGATGATCAACATGCTTTAATCTTAACACACGTCTCAACGTCAAGTAAGGGCCAAGCCTACAATCTTAACAAGGTCGGGTATTTCGGCTTCGCTTTGTTAAGATCGTAGGCCGTACATCTCGGTTATGATCCGCCTCAGCGCGGCGGCTTCGTCCTCCGTCACACTTTCTTCGGTAAGGCAAATGTTAAGAAATTCTGGCCGGATTTCAGTTCTGCGCGCGGGCTAAAATCTTTCTCCAGTTCAGGATCGCGTTCCACAGGAACCGATAATCAGAACGATTCAGGTCCCGGTGCATCGGATTGAAGTTGAAAGCAATGACTCTCCCTTTGCCGGAAGGGAGGTCGAGAATGGCCGGATGCCCCTCCAGCTTCTCCCCGCCCCGCGCTCCCCCGCTTAAGACTATCGGTTCAGAATCCTCGCCCGCGGAATCGTACGGTCTCGTGCCCCATTGAAGGACGACACCGCGCGGGTCGATAGGACCATCGAGACAGGACGTGCAGTAGGCCATTTCGAGCCAACGTCTCGGAAGGTCGTAAACCGCGTAGTTCGACCGGAAGGCTGAAGTTACCGGCGGGTAACCGTAGCTGATAGGATGATCCAGGCTCGCGAATTTGACTTTCAGTTCAACTCCAGGTGTCTGAATTCCTTGATCTCCGGACCGGCGCACGTTCCGGACAAGCCCCCCCTCGAGAGCAAGGATAGAAGCATTGCCCAGAGTGATCATCAGACCGCCCTCTTTGAGAAACTCTTGCAGGCTTGAAAGACCCATCCAGCCGATTCCGCATGTGATATCATCCGAAGCGACAGGAACGCCAAGACTCGGAAACTCCGGCGACGATTTAAAAGGCATCGGCCCTGCGGTCGGCGCGATGCCGTGGATCTGGCCCTGAAGATCAAGCCTCACTTCGCCGTAAAGGATGACGTCCACTTTTTCACGCAGCTTTCCCATCCGGATGTCTTCATCCCTGAGATAAACATAAGGTATTTTCTGTTTATCAAGCGTGTAACGAATCCACCCGATAGAGTCTGTGTCTGCCCACGGAACAAAAACACCCAGTCTGGGAACGGCCGCGTCATGCCTGTGAACCTCGGGAATCAAAGACGCCCTGTCAAAGTCCAGGGCGAGTTCAGAAGCAACCTCCTTGATCGCCGGCGCCAGACCGTCCTGCGCTCCAAGGATCCAAGATCCGGCCGGATAACTCGAGCCGGCGACCTGGAACGGTTCCTCCGCGATCTCGATTTTAAACTTCTCCAGGCGAAAACGGGCCGCGAGCAGGGCTTCCTGCCCGGTTTCTCTGATGATATAAATCGGCCCCGTCCCGCTGCTCGTTCGTCCGATGGGATGAAGCTCGCCTGTCAGAGGTCTAAGAACGGCTTGCCGGATCTTCGGATCATCTATCCGTTTTGCTTCGACCCCGTAATGCATGGGAAGAGCCCAGGAGACATCATCATAAGGCAAATACGCCGAATCGGCCGGGAACTTTTGCGGCTCGAGGAGGTCAACGGCGTAGTTCCGGTAAGGCTGGTCGAGTTGAACAACGTAGGTCCCTTTTGGAAACTCCCCCTCGTTGACCACGATGGGTTCGGCCGCCTGCCCTATTTCGATCCGTTGACTGAGGAGCCGATTCACCATCTCCGCGACCCTCCTTCGGTCGCCCTGGTCCTCCGGGATCACATAAGCAAAAGGATTGCCGTTTTTGCCCGCCTGCCAGGACTTGGTACTTTTCCGGTAGAAGTTTCGGAGCATCTCTTTGGCGTGTTTCGCCGCATAGTCAAGAATGGCCAAACAGGCCGTTTCCTGATAGTTAATGTTATCGCGCAAAGACCACGTGAAGGACCGATCGGAAGGCCAGGGCCGGTACCACTCCCGAGTTGTGCTCTCGGCAGACTCCGTCCGTTGGACGGTTTCCGCCGTCGTGTTGCCGAAGGTTTCGTATCCACGACCGATGCTGTTGTGGTTTAAGGCAATGGATTCCAAATAGGGAAGGCCGAAATTTTCTCCAAAATTCCAGGTCCAGACTCCCGGCATCCCGAGGGCCGTCAGCGCCGTGACCTCATGAAAGCTCATTTCCAAGAATTCGCTGGTCACGATCGGATCGAGATGGGGATTGTAGGGGCCGGTTCCGTTCCAGGTCTGGAGGAGAGCGATCGCCTCATGCAAATCATGGATCACCGTCGGGTGATAATCAAAGAACATCCGGTGAACAGCCCGGGTCGCCTCCATCGTGACTTGGTGGCCGTCCCGATTGATATCGACATAAACATAGCGGCCCCAGTAAGGCGGCGATTGCCTCGGGAGGCTGTCATAATCTGTGCGGCCCTTGAGGTAACGATAGAACCAATCCACCATTTTTTCATGGCCATCG
>JALHVH010000378.1 GCA_022867105.1 Candidatus Aminicenantota bacterium | reverse complement strand
GGCGCAGGGCGACCAGCGGGCGTTGAAGTCGGCCGCCGGATGGGACGTCAGGCGGCGGAGACCCTTCCCACCCGTGCCGATGATCCAGATGTCCGTCCGGCCCCGGTTCCCCTCGAGGTCGGTCTCACGGACGTTGAAGACGATCCACTTCCCGTCGGGCGAGACCCGGGAGTCCGAGATCCGGTCCATGGCCAGCATGTCATGGACCGAGAAAGGATGTGTTTTTTCTGCCGGGGCCTGGCCTTGAGCGGCGAGGGCCGTTCCGGCCAACAGGAATCCCATGACCAGCCAAACATAGACACAACGACGCATGACACCACCTCCAAAAGAATTCGCTCCGTTTATAGCACACGCCCGCCGTTAGGGTCAAACCTACTGTTGACAACCATAACCGCCGGCGATATATTTCCCCTGGCTCCAAGCCTGAAGAGAGGTCACATGCCCACCAAGTCCAAGAACCCTTACCTGCCCTTCGGAGACCAGCAGAACGCGCCCTGGTACGGCAAAGACATCCTATCGGTCAAGCAGTTCAGCCGCCCCGACCTGAATTATATCTTCGCCGTCGCCCACGAGATGCGCATCATGGTCGAGCGGGTTGGCACTTTCGACCTCCTGAAAGGCAAGATCTTGGCCAACCTCTTCTACGAGCCGTCCACGAGGACGTCCTCATCGTTCATGTCGGCCATGCAGAGGCTCGGCGGCGCCGTCATCCCGATCAGCGAAGTGAAATACTCGTCCGTGGCCAAGGGCGAAAGCCTGCCCGACACCGTCCGGACGCTTGGCTGCTACGCCGACGTGATCGTCATCCGCCACCCCGAGGTCGGCTCGGCGGCCCTGGCGGCCAAGCATGCCCGGAAACCCGTCATTAACGCCGGCGACGGTGTCGGCGAACACCCGACCCAGGCCCTTCTCGATACGTTCACGATCCACGAGGAATTGGGAAGACTCGACAACCTCAACGTGACCATGCTCGGCGACCTGAGATATGGGCGCACCGTCCACTCGCTGGCCCGCCTGCTCACCCGGTTCAAAGGGATCAAGATGAACTACGTTTCACCGGAGGCCCTGCGCATGCCCAGGGAGGTCATCGAAGAGGTCGCCGCAAAGGGATACCCGCAGTCAGAGCACGCGACGCTCGAAAAGATCCTTCCCGAAACGGATGTCCTGTACGTCACCCGCGTCCAGCGGGAGCGGTTCGAGGACCCCGCCGAGTATGAAAAGGTCAAGAGCGCCTACGTCATCACTCCCGAAGTGATGAAGCCCGCCAAGGCGGAGATGATCGTCATGCATCCCCTGCCCAGGGTCACAGAGATCAGCATGGATTTCGATGATGACCCACGTGCGGCCTATTTCCGCCAGATGGAGTATGGCCTGTACGTCCGGATGGCCCTTCTTGCGATGGTCCTCGGAAAAGCCTGAGCCCGGAAGGGGCGTTGGGATGCGGACTCAGCGGTCGAGCTTGACCTCCTCGCGGTAATCCACGGAGACCCGGGAGCCCGGCCTCGGCTTCAGGAGCTCCACCACCCGGAGAAAGGTCCGGTTTCGTTTCGTCCATGTCCGGTTGAGCCTGCGGGCGTAGTGGGCGACGGCGACGCTGATCCATTCGCGGGCCAAGAGCTTCCCGACGGTCTGTTTCAGGGAGTAGAAATGCCTGTGACAGAACATCTGCGCCCTCTGCAGGTCGAAGAGGGAGAACCGCGCCGGCTGGAAGACGACGTGGTGGGCGTCGTAGAGCGCCCAATCGTGGAACTTAAGGCGGTGTTCGGACTCCATCTTTTCGTAAAACTCCGACCCGGGTAGGGGCGTCAGGATGAGAAACTGGGTCGTGGAGAGCTTCGCCTTCTTGGCGAACCGGAGCATTTTCTTGACGCTTTCCCAATCGTCCTCGTCGAACCCCAGGACGAACATCCCGTGGATGTGGATGCCGTTCTTTCTCAGCACCTTCGCGGCGTGAACGAGATCGGCCACGGTTTGCTTCTTCTTCATGGCATCGAGGCTCCGGGGATTGACGGATTCGAAGCCGATGTAGACCGTGTGGCAGCCGGCCTTCTTCATGAGCCTGACGAGCTCGATGTCTCGGGCCACATCGGCCCGGACCTGGGTCGTCCATTGGAACTTGAAGCGTTCCCGGATCATGGCCTGGAGGAGCTCCTTCGTCCGCTCCCGGTTGGCCGTGAAATTGTCGTCGTAGAAGAAGATGGAATTGCCGCGGCGGTCGTAGCGGCGCAGTTCCCCGATGATGTTCTCCGTCGAGCGGAAACGATACTTCTTTCCAAACATGCCGGTCACGGAGCAGAACGAGCAGTCGAAGGGACAACCCCGGGACGTCTGGACGGGGATGGGCGGGTGAAACTTCCGGCGTGTCGGATCGCGCTTGAGAAGCGAGAAATCGGGATAGGGGACCGCGTCAAGGTCCTTCTCCTGGGGAAGCATCGGGCTATGGACGACCTGTCCGTCGACCTTTCGGGACAGATTGGGGATGTCCGCGAAATCCCGGCCGCCCTCCCAGGCATCGATGAAGGCCGCCAGGGCTTTCTCCCCTTCCCCGCGGACGACGTAATCGGCGTGCTCCAGGGCCTCCTCGGCCAGGAAGGTCACATGGGGGCCGCCCATGAGGACGGGGATACCCATGCCGCGGACCCTGTCGGCGATGGCGTAGGCCCGGGGCGCCGTGGACGTGATCGTCGATATGCCGACGAGGTCGGCCTCGGCGATGTCTTCGAAATCGACCTTCCGGATGTCCTCGACGTAGACTTCGACCTCCCAGCCGCGCGCTTTCATCATTGTTCCCAGGATGAGAGCCCCCAGGCGCGGCAGGGGGAACTGGGAAAAGATGTGCAGGTTCGGGGCCTGCGGTTCGATGAATACGATCTTAGGCATCGGATTTCCCTTTCTTAGGCGTGTCGCCCGGTTCCGGCCGCTTCCGGTTCCTGTTCCGGAGGCCCTTGATGTCCTTCTTTTTCTTCTTCAGGAGGTCCTCCCAACGTTCGATCCCTTCCTCGAGGAGCTTCATCTTGTCGTAAAGGCCCTGGATTTGGCCGAGCATGGCGGCGAGCTTGGCATCGACTCCGGCTTTGGGGAACACATCGAGGTCGGCCTGGATCGCCAGGAAGTTCCGCACTTCGTCCGAAACGGCTTTGATCTCTTCGAGCGTGTAACCAAAGAGTTGGAGGTCGCGGATGAGCTGACACAGGAAGACGTAGGATTCCGAGTAGAGGCGGAACCCGCCCTCGGTCCGCATGTCCGGATCGATGACGCCCTTGTCCTCCCAGTGCTTGATCGTCCGGGGACTGACGCCGGAGCGGTCGGCCAGGCCCCCGACGGTGAGGTAGGGGTCCTTTTTGAGCGGGGCCTTCCTGTCGTTCTTCCCGGTCGGCAGCCCGAACTTCTTGATGATCTTCTGGATCTCCTCGAGCCCGTAGCCGAGGTCCTCGAGCTTCCGGATGTGAACGATCCGCTCGAGGGCGTCCGCGCTGAAGAGCGGGGTCTTGTCTTCCGCGAAACCTGCCGGACGGACGAGCTTGGCCTTCAGCCATCCGGCCAGGGCCTCTTCCGAAACGCCGGCTTTGGTGAGAAGGTCTTCCCGGGTGAACACGTCTTTGTTCATATCGAACCTTTACGTATACTATGTTTGTTAATTATTAGTCTGTGCACGTATAGGATTATATAAATATGAAGGGTGGTTGTCAAGCCCAAAATATAGATTATTTTTTAGTTCTCTGCCGTTTGTTGCGGGCTGCGAGCTTGAACGGTATGGCCTTCGAACGTCGGGACACATTTCTTTTCGTGTGATTAGGGCAATGGCGCAGGGGCGATGCCAGGTGGAGGTCGTTGAAGGGCGGAGCGGGCACGGGTCCTCGACCGCAGGGAGAGGAGAGCGGAGCCCGGAGCCGAAGCGGCCTGGCTCGCCGGGACAGGCCGCGACCGACGGAGGGCGCGCCCCGAGCCTAGAATTCCTTCGCGCACGAAAAGAAATGCGTCCGTCCAAGCTGTGAACCCGGCCCGCACCAAACGCAAGAGAACCGTTTTTACCCCACCTTCTTCCGGAACCGCAGGACGCTCAGCGCCAGGACCGCGGCCCCGAACGCGAGCAGGGCCAACCCCTGGTCCCACAGCTCGGGGATCCCCACACCTTTCAGGAAGATCCCCCGGATGATGACGAAAAAATACCGCATGGGGACGACGAAGGTGATCGCCTGAAAGAGCTTCGGCATGTTCTCGATGGGGAAGACGAATCCGGACAGGAGCATCATGGGCATCATGAAGAAGACCGTGGTCATCATGGCCTGCTGCTGTGTCCGCGAGATCGTCGAGATGAAGAGGCCGAGCCCCAGGGTCGTCAGCATGAAGGCGAGGCTCATGCCGAAGAGGAGCAACACGCTCCCCCGAAGGGGCACGCGGAACAGGAACGTCGCGACCGCAAGGACAAGGCAGACATCGATCGTCCCGATGATGAGGAACGGCAGGAGCTTGCCCGTGATGAGCTCGAGCGGCCGGATGGGCGTCACGATGAGCTGCTCCATCGTCCCGGCTTCCTTCTCACGGACGACGGCCATGGCGGTCAACATCATGGTCATGACCATCAGGACAAGGCCCAGGACGCCCGGCACCATGAAGTTCCGGCTCTTGAGCTCGGGGTTGTACCAGACCCTAACCTCCGGTTTGACGCGGACCGGCCGGATCCCGAAAGGATCGAGGCGCCCGAGCCTCTCGAGCATGATCTTCTGGGCGTGCCTCGACAGGATCATCGACGCATAGCTCGCTCCGATGGTCGCCGACTGGCTCTCCGATCCGTCCACCAGAAGCTGGACCCGGGCCGGCTCCCCCGCCGCGAGGCTGTCCGCAAAACCGCGCCCGACAATGATGGCCATGGAGGCTTCTCCGTCGTCCAGGTAACGGTCCACGGCCCGCGTGTCCGGGACCCTGGCCTTCAAACTGAAGGTGCCGGAGTTGAAGAACTCCGCGACCAGCCCCCGGCTGGCCGACGTCCCGTCAAGGTCGCAGACGACGGTCGGGATGTCCCGGACGTCCAGATTGGCGGCATACCCCATGAGCAGCAGCTGGAGGACGGGGGCCACGAAAAGCACGGGAAGGAGCTTGGGGTCCCGTTTGAGCTGGAGGAACTCCTTTGAGATGATCCGTCCGATCGTTCTCATGGCCGCCCTCCTCTTCCCCTCCCGGATTTCGCGATCTTCCCGGTCTCGCCGGCCTTTTTCATCCGAAGGGTGCTCACGCCGAGCATCATCGCGGCGAAAACGGCCAGGCAAAGGACCTGGTCCCAGAATGCCCCGAGGCCCGCACCCTTGATGATGATGCTCCTCAAGGCGACAAGAAAATACTTCGCGGGGACAAGGTAGGTGAGCGCCTGGACGACAGGCGGCATGTTCCTCACCGGAAAGACGAACCCCGACAGGATAAAGGTGGGCAGGAACGTCGAGAGGATGGCTAGTTGGAAGGCCACCTGCTGGGTCCTCGTGACCGTGGAGATGAGGAGGCCCTGGCCCAGCCCTCCGACGAGGAAGAGGGTCATGGTCAGGAGGAGCAGGAGGTAGTTTCCCTTGATAGCGACCCCAAAAAGGACCAAGCCGAGGAGAAGGACCAGGTGAGACGACACGAGGGAGATGAAGATGTAGGGCACGGTCTTTCCGATGATGAGCTCGGCGGGCTTGAGGGGCGAGACCATGATCTGCTCCATCGTTCCCCGCTCCTTCTCCCGGACGATGGAAAAGGCCGTGGTGATGACGAGGATGACCATCAGGATGAAGGCCATGAGGCCCGGGACGAGGAAGATCGCGCTCCGGAGCTCCGGGTTGTACCAGACGCGCACGTCGCTCGCGAGAGGCATGCCGAAGCTCTTAAGGCCCCGGTCGCGAAGGAGCCGGGTCGTCATCCGGACCGCATCGTTCTGGACGATCGCGCTGATGTAGCCCGCCGCCGTCGAGGCGCTCGAGGCGTTGGCGCCGTCCACCAGAACCTGGACCGCAGGATCGCGCCCGGCCGCGAGGTCCGCCGCGAAGCCGCGTGGGACAACCAGGGCTACACGGACCTTCTCTTCGCCGAGGAGCCGGTCGATCTCCCTTGGATCGGATAGCTCATATTTGAGGTCGAAGTATTCGGTGTGGGTGAAGTCGCCTATGAACTCGCGGGCGGCCGCGCTCCCGTCCTCGTCGCATACCGCAAGAGGGACGTGATTGACGTCGAAGTTGAGCGCGAATCCGAACATTAGGAGGAGGAACCCAGGCATGACGACGAGGAAGATGAGCGTCCGGGCGTCCCGGCCGATCTGCCGGAATTCCTTCTTGACGACGGCCCGCAGGCAGCATAAGCGATGGGGAACACGTACCGAATTCACTTTGTCCCTCGCGAGTCCCCATCTCCCGATTCCTGTTCGATGCGCTGGATGAAAACGTCCTCGAGAGAAGGGACGATCCGGTCCATGCGCCTGACCGCGATGCCGTTCGCTTCGAGCAGGCTCCGGATCTTCGCCTTGCCCTCCGCTTCGTCCCCGACGCTCACGTGGAGATAGGTGCCGAAGATAGAGGTCTCGAGGACCCAGCCTTCCTTTTGCAGCATCTCCATGGCGTCCACGGCCCTGTCGCATTCCACCTCCAGGATGGGGTTCCGGATGTACGTCCGCTTCATCTCCCGGGGGCTCCCGCCCGCGACCAGCCGCCCGGCGTGGATGAGCCGGATGTCGTTGCAGTATTCGGCCTCGTCAAGGTAATGGGTCGTGACGAAGACCGTGACCCCGCCTCCGGAAAGACGGTTGATGAGCTCCCAGAAGTTCCGCCGCGACACCGGGTCCACCCCGCCCGTCGGCTCGTCGAGAAAGACGATCTCCGGTTCATGGAGGATGGCGCAGCCCAGGGCCAGCCTCTGCTTCCAGCCGACGGAAAGCTCCCGCGTCAGGCTGCGCTCCCGGCCCAAAAGTCCGGCCATTTCCAGGACCCACGGCATCTTCTCCCGGATCCTGTCCCTGGAAAGTCCGTAAACGCCCCCGAAGAATGAGATGTTCTCGTCCACGGTAAGGTCCTCGTAAAGTGAGAACTTCTGCGACATGTAGCCGATGCGCTCCTTGACCCGGTCCGGCTCACGCCCGATGTCGAAGCCCCCGACGGTCGCCGTGCCGGAGGTCGGGCCAAGCAGGCCGCAGAGCATGCGGATCGTTGTGGACTTGCCCGCGCCGTTCGCGCCCAGGAAGCCGAAGATCTCGCCCCTCCGGACATCGAACGTGACATGGTCCACGGCCGTGAATTTGCCGAAGACCCTGGTCAGGTCGCGCACTTCGATCGAATTTCCCGTCATCGCCGGCTCATCCCCTCATTCCCCGACCGCCTTCGCCAGCCCGGCCTTGGCCAACTCGAGGTCCACGAGCGCCTGGGTGTGGCCCGTCTTGGCCTGAAGGAGCGCCGTCTCCGCGTCCAGAACCTCGGAGTTGAGGGCGACGCCTTCCTTGAACCGCTCGTTCGTGACCCGCAAGTTCTCGTCGGCCTGGGCGACCGCAACCCCGGCGACGTCGATCTTCTCCCTGGCCGACTTGAGGGCTAGCCAGCTTTGCCGGACATCCACAGCCGCGGCGTCCTTCAGCTGGCCGAGCCCATCCAGGGCCTGGGCGAGCTGGGCCTTGGCCTGTTGGGTCTGCCGGAGGGTTGCGTTCCAGTTCCAGAGGTCCATGGACACGCTGATGCCGAGGTCCCAGGTCGAAGTGAACTTGTCCTTGGCCGGCATAAGCCTCGGGTTCGGCCTCAGATCGTAATAGTTACCGGTCAATATGACTTGGGGGAACCAACCGGACCTGGCCAGGGTGACGCCTGCCTCGCCCGCCTTGACCCTGAGGTCCATGGCTCTGAGTTCCGGCCGTCCACCCAGCGCCTTGTCGACGAGGCCGTCGAGGCCGCCCCACCCTCCGGGCATCTTTCGCGCTCCGGCCTCGAGTTCCTCTATCGTCGCCGCCGGTTCGATCGGATCGTCAAGTTGGGCGCCGATGAGGCTGTTGAGCCAGACGGCGGCCATCTCAACGCCGTTGGCCGCGTCGAGCCGGGCAAGTTTCACGTTCGAAAGTTGAACCTCGGCTTTGAGGACCTCGTTCCTTGTGAGCAGTCCCTGCTCGAAGAAGTTCCGGACGTCGGCGAGATGGGCCTCAACTTGGACCGCGATTTCGTCGACGACTTTCTTGAACTCCCCAGCCTTGAAGAGGTTCCAATAGGCGTTCTTGACCGCGAAAACGACCTGGTTCCTATCGCCGGCCAGGTCCTCCACGGCCGCCTGCGCACCAAGCCTGGCCATCGCGGCGCTGCTTTGAAGCCGGAACCCGGTGAAGAGCAGCTGTTGAAGGCCCATCCGGACCGAATAGTTATCGAAATAATTGGGCGAAACGACGAACGTGGACGGAACCGGGAGGCCCGGCGGAAACGGCAGATGGACCTCGAAGGGCGGGACCTCGCTCAGCCGCATGTAGCCACCGCTGAGTTTGAGGGACGGCAGGCGCGAGGCGTTGACCTCTTTGGACCTGGCGGTCGACGCATCGACGCGCGCTTCCGAAGCATGGAGCGCTTTGCTTGTCTTGAGTCCCATCTCGACGCATTCTTCCAGGGTCACGACATTTTTTACCGGTTCCCGGACATCCTGGGCCGCGGCCGGAAAGGCCAACGCGACGGCCAGGACGAGAGAGAGGCCGGCCGCTGCCGGTCTCGTCCTGCTCTTTTTTTCGTTCATGATCGCTCTCCCTTCTTAGGATCCCTCGTGACCGAGATGAAGACGTTCTCGAGAGAGGGCGGAATCTTTCTCCAATCGGAGACCTCGATCCCGGCCTCGCGCAGCCGAGCCGCGACGGCCGGAAAGTCCCTCTCGGTGTTATCGACCACGAGGTTCAGCCGATCGCCGAAGATCTGGACCTCCCCCGCGTCGGGCCGGCCCCTGAGGAGGTCGAAGGCCCGGCGGATCTCGCCGCAGATGACCTCGACGACCTCGCCTTTCATCAGGCGCTTGACGGCCTGGGGGGTATCCGCGGCCAGGAGACGCCCGTTGTTCATCAATCCGACCCGTGAGCATCGTTCGGCCTCATCGAGGTAGGGCGTCGACATGAAAATGGTGATCCCGGTCCTGAGGAGACTCGAAAGGATCTTCCAGAAGTCCCGGCGCGAGACCGGGTCGACCCCCGTCGTCGGCTCGTCAAGGAGGAGTAGACGGGGCGTATGGATGAGAGTGCAAGCCAGGGCCAGCTTCTGCCTCATGCCTCCCGACAGACGCTCGGCCAGGCGCGTGCGGAAGGGCGCCAGGCGAGTGAAGTCGAGGAGCTCTCCGCGCCGTTTCTTGTAATCCCTGACCTTGTGAATCTCGGCGAAGAACTCGATATTCTCGTCGACGGTCAGGTCGCCGTACAGGCTGAACCGCTGTGAGAGGTAGCCGATGTCATTTTTGATCAGCGCCGCTTCGTTGACCAAGTCCCGGCCGAGGACGCGGACGCTGCCGGCCGTCGGTTTCAGGATGCCGCAAAGCATGCGGATGGTCGTCGTCTTGCCGGCGCCGTCCGGTCCGACGAGGGCGAACATCTCTCCGGCGCCGACGGCGAGGTCGAGGCCGTCCACGGCCCGGATCGGACCGAATTGCCTGGTCAGGCCAGAAGTTTCGATGACCGGGTCCATCGCCGCCGTCCTTTCGAGTCATTCCCTATGGACTGTCCGTTTCAGCCGTTGCCAGAACGGTGTCGGCCGGCATCCCCGGCTTGAGGAGGCCATCCGGGTTCGGGACCTCGACCTTGACCCCGAAGACGAGCTTGACCCGGTCCTCCCGGGTCTGGACGTTCTTCGGCGTGAACTCGGCCTCCGGCGAGATGTAGGTCACGCGGCCCTTGAACGTCCGGCCCGGGGCGGAGTCGATCGTCACCTCGGCCTCCCGGCCCAAGCCGACGCGGCCGAGCTCCTTCTCGGTGACGTAGATCATGACATGGACGCTGTCGAGCTCGGAGACGGTTAGCACGGTCGCCCCGGGCGAGATGAGCTCGCCGGCTTCGATGGGGCGGCGCGTGACGACACCGTTCACGGGAGAAGTGATCGTGCAATCGGAGATCGTCTTCCTCAGGAGGTCGACCGAGGCCTGGGCCTGGGCGAGGCGCGCCTCGGCGGCCCGTATCTCCTCGGGCCGGGACATCTGCCTGAGCTTCCGAAGCCCCTCCCCGGCCTGGGCTTGTTGAGCTTGGGCCACGATCAGGCGGGCCTCGGCGTCGTCCTTCTGCTTGAGGGTCACGCTGCCCTTCGCGGCCAACTCTCGCATCCGTCTGGCGTCGTCGCCGGCGACCTTGAGGTTGGCATCGACCTGTTTCAGGGCTTCCTCACCCTGCTTGATGTCCTCGCCGCGGGCGCCTTTGCGGACGAGGTCGAGCTGGGCCCCCGCCAGCGCCGCCCCTGCCTCGGCCTGGCGGAGCTGGATGTCGGCCGTGTCGTGCTCGATGAGGGCGAGGACGTCGCCCTTCTTCACCCGGCTCCCCTCATCGGCCTTGAGCTCCCGGACCTGTCCGCTGACCCTGGAAGCAACGTTGACCTCGCGGGCCTCGATGGTTCCGGAGGCCCGGATGCCTCCTCCGGTCTTCGTTCTCGAACATGAGACCAGGCCACCGAGCGCCAGGAGAAACCCCGCGGAAAAGATGAACGCCGTTAACCGGACGTGCGCTTTCGTGCCCATCAGAGGACCTCCTTGTTGGCATGATAAAATGAGATCTTCCGGTCGGCCAAAGCCTTCCGGGCCCCGTCCGTGAGGATCCCCAGGAAAAAAACCCTGAAAAGGGTTTCAAAGATGTCCGATGCCGAGTATGGGGAGTTGAGGAGCATGTCGGGATTGAGAAAATTCTGGACGAGGCTCAAGTACATCCGGAGGACGAGGTCCCGGTCCAAGCGCGCGTTGAAGACGCCTTCCCGGACGCCGCTCTCCAGGATGGAGGAGAAGTTCTTCAGGAGCTTCTCCCTCCGGAACCGTTCGACGTCCTCCCAGACCCCGGGCGCGTTCCGCCGCATGTCCGTGGCCAGGACCCGTCCGAGGCGGGAAAGCCAATTGCCCATGAACCTGGTGAGGCGGGCCATTCTCTCCAGGATGTCCGTGTTTCCGTCCGCGAGGATGCCCTCGACGCCGGCCAGGATCTCGGCCTTGATCGTTTCCATGGCC
>JALHVH010000377.1 GCA_022867105.1 Candidatus Aminicenantota bacterium | reverse complement strand
TTCCTTGATCTTCTTCTTGATGAGCGAATGTCCCGTCTTCCACATGATGGGCTTGCCGCCCAGCCGGGCGATCTCGTCGTAGAGGACCTTGGAAGCCTTGACCTCCGAGATGATGGGCGCCCCGGGATGTGACGGGAGGATATCACGGGCGAAAATGACCATGAGCTGGTCGCCCCAGATGAGCCCCCCCTTGTCGTCCACGACGCCGATCCGGTCGCCGTCGCCGTCGTAGCCGATCCCCAGGTCCGCCTTCGTCGTCAGGACCGTTCGGATGAGGTCCCGCATCGCCTCGGGGAGCGTGGGGTCGGGGTGATGGTTGGGAAAATGCCCGTCCATGTCGCAGTAGAGCTCGACCACGTCGCAGCCGAGCTTCCGGATGAGCGGTACGGCCACGACGCCGCCCGTTCCGTTCCCCGCGTCCACGACGACTTTCAGGCGTTTCTCGATCTTGACATGGCCGAGGATATAGTCCGTGTACTCGGGCACGAGGTCGTAAGCGAACGCCCGTCCCCGGCCCTCGGCGAACGTCCCGGCCTCGATGATCCCATAGACCTCCTGGATATCAGGGCCGTAGAGGGTCTCTTCGCCCGCCATCATCTTGAAGCCGTTGTGCTCGGGCGGATTGTGCGAGCCCGTGATCATGACACCGGCCTCTTTCTTCTTGTAGAAGATGCCGAAGTAGAGGATCGGCGTCGGGATGATCCCCAGGTCCGTGACGTCGCAGCCCGTGGCGAGGAGCCCCCGGGTCAAGGCCCCGGCAAACGCCGGGGAGCTCAGTCGACAGTCCCGGCCCAGGACAATGTCCTTCTTGCCGCGGCCCAAGAAATACGTGCCCATGGCCCTGCCGAGGGTCTCGACGACACTTTCATCCAGGTCCTGGCCGACGATGCCCCGGATATCGTATTCCCTGAAGATCTTGGGATTGATGATCACGGTCCCCTCCGCTTCCGAGATTTATTTAGATGGCCGGGCCCTTGACCTTGTGCACCCTCGCCGAGACGTCTTCCCATTTGTCCTGGGCCTTGAGGATGAACTCCAGGAACTCGCGCACGGCGCCCCGGCCGCCGGGTGTCCGGCAGATATATTGGCAGTGCTCTTTGACATCGGGATGAGCGTCGGCCACCGCCGCGGCCAGGCCCACGGACCTCATGACCGCCAGGTCCCCCAGGTCATCGCCGATGTAGGCGACCGCGGCGGGATCCAGTCCCCGCTTCTCCAGGATCGAGGCCAGGATACGGGGCTTGTCCACAGCCCCCTGGTGGAGCTCCGTGATGCCAAGCCTCTCCGCCCTCTTCTCCAGGCCCTTCGACGTCTTCCCTGTGATGATCCCGAGGTCCAGGCCGGCCAGCCGGGCCAGGAGGATCCCCAGGCCGTCGTGAACATGATAGGTTTTGAGCTCCTCGCCGTCCGGCGTCACGATGAGCGACCCGTCAGTCAGAGTGCCGTCCACGTCCATGAGGACGAGCACGATCCTGCGGGCCCGCTCTTCAGCGGTCATCAGAACATCTCCGTCCGCCACAGGTCATGGAGATGGATGATGCCGTCCACCCGGCCCTCCTTGTTCCGGATCACAAGCGACGTGATCTTCTTTTCCTCCATGATGTTGAGGGCTTCGGTGGCCAGGTCCCCCTTGTCGATCGTGATCGGGTCCGGGGTCATGCAGTCACCGGCCGTCTTCTTGAACAAATTTCCCTTGAACCGGCCGAGCATGCGCCTCAGGTCGCCGTCCGTAATGACTCCGGCCAGGAGGCCCGTTTCGTCGAGAACACAGGTCATGCCGATCTTTTTCTCGCTCATCTCCTCGATTGCGTCCTTCATCGGCGTCGTCACCCGGACGCACGGGATCTTCGGACCGCGCCGCATCAGGCCCTCAACCCTGAGGAGCTTCAGGCCCGCCTGGCCCTTGGGATGGACGACGGCAAAGTCCTTTTCGCTGAACCCCTTCTTCTTCATCGCCGCAATGGCCAGGGCGTCCCCCAAAGCGAGGGCGGCCGTGGACGAGGCCGTCGGGATGATGTTGCCGGGACCGGCCTCCTTTTCAACGCGGGCGTCGAGAACGATATTGCTGTACTTGGCGATCCGGGAGTTCCTAGCTCCCGTGATAGCGATGAGCTTGACGCCGATCCTCTTGAAGAAATCGAGGAGACCGACGACCTCGCGCGTCTCGCCGCTGTAGGAGATGGCTATGACGATGTCCTCTTTGAGGATCATTCCCAGGTCGCCGTGCCCCGCTTCCGCGGGATGGATGAAGATGGCCGGCGTGCCGCAGCTGGCAAGGGTCGCCGCGAGCTTGCGGCCGACAAGACCGGACTTGCCCATCCCGATGACGATGACGCGCGTCTTGGCCCGGCAGATAAGGTTGACGGCCTGGACAAACTCCTCCCCCAGAACCCGGCTGAGGGAGGCGACGGCCCGGCTTTCCGTGGCCAGGACGTCTCTTCCCGTCTCGATGATCTCTTTTTTGGTCATGGTCGCTCCGAGCGGTCACTCCCCGGCCGTACCCACGGCTTCCCGAATACGGCAAAGGCCGGCCAGGAGTTCTTGTAATTTATTTATTATCAATGAATTATTCTTGTCCGAGAGGGCCGCCCCGGGGTTGTCGTGGACCTCGAGGAAGAGCCCGTCGGCGCCGACCGCCATTCCGGCCCGTGCGACGTGCGGGATGAATTCCGCGTCCCCTCCCGAGCTCAGGCCTTCGCCGCCAGGACGCTGGACGCTGTGCGAGGCGTCGATAATGACCGGATACCCCCATCTCTTCATTATCGGAATGGAGCGAACATCGAAAACGAGATTGTTATAGCCAAAGACCGTTCCCCTTTCCGTCAGCATCACTTTATCGTTCCCGGCGCTGAGGACCTTGTCCACGGCGTTCCTCATTTCGTTGGGAGAAATGAACTGGCCCTTCTTGATATTGACGGGCCTCATCGTCCTGGCGACTTCGAGAAGAAGGTCCGTCTGCCTGCAGAGCAGGGCGGGGATCTGGATCACGTCCAGGACCTCCGCGGCCCTCTCCACCTGGCAGACTTCGTGGACATCGGACAGGACCGGGA
>JALHVH010000376.1 GCA_022867105.1 Candidatus Aminicenantota bacterium | reverse complement strand
GTCCCTCTGGAAGGCCGTCCGGATGGCGTGCGGCGATTCGGCCCTCGCCCGGCCTTTCGAGTCGCGGCTCAAGCAGGCCTTGGGCGAAAGGACCTTCTTTTCGACGGCTTCGATGTCTTCCCGGATGCTCACGACGGCCTCCCTCGAGTGCGGTTTCAGTCATTATAACATAGACGCCAAAGAACCGATTAGAAGACGGCTTTGAAAACGGATATAATGACGGCATGATCCGCGAGAACGTCGAACGCATCCTCGGCGAACTGCCCCCTGGCGTAGAGCTTATGGCCGCGGCCAAGAGCCAGCCCCCGGAAAGGATCCTCGAGGCGATCGAGGCCGGGGTCCGGACGATCGGCGAGAACTACGTCCAGGAGGCCGAGGCCCATTTCGCGGCGATCGGCGCGAAGGCCAAATGGCACTTCATCGGCCGACTCCAGACGAACAAGGCCAAGAAAGCCGTCGGGATCTTCGACATGATCGAGACGGTGGACTCCATCGATCTGGCCCGGGAGATCGACAAACGATGCCGGGCCTCCGGGAAGACGATGCCCGTCCTCGTCGAGATCAACAGCGGCGAGGAAGAGCAAAAGGCCGGGGTGCAGCCCGCGGACGCCGAAACCCTCATCCGGGAGATAGCGCCGCTCCCGAACGTCAAGGTCCGGGGCCTCATGACCATGGGCCCCTTCGAGGGCGACCCCGAGAACTCGCGGCCTTACTTCCGGATGACCCGCCAGGTTTTCGAACAGATCAAGCGACGCGCCATCCCCGGCGTCGATATGACAGTCCTGTCCATGGGCATGACGAACTCGTACCGGGTCGCCCTTGAAGAGGGCGCCAACATGATCAGGATCGGAACGAAGATCTTCGGGCCAAGAACAGGTTGATGAGGAGGCTCTTTCACGTTTGGTGTGGGGTGGGGCAAAAGCTTGGACAGGACCGCCCTCGCTCCCGACCCACACCAGCCATGAAAGGGGCAAGCGAGGTGATAGAGTTTTATAGGTTCTACGGGTTTTCGTCGATGTCTTTGCTCCCGTCGACCGCTTCGGCCTCGGCGGGGATGACCTCGGCGTCCACCATCAGGGGCTCGGCCTCGAGGCCTTTCTGTTGCCTGAGCTCCTCGATCTGCCGAAGCGGCCGCTCGAGCTGGGTGCGCCGGGTCGCCGACAAGACCTGGAACTCCGATTGGGCCTCCTCCAGCTTCTTCCCCATCTTTTCCATCGATTTGACGAAGAGCTCCCACTGCTTGCGGAAGGTCCCCATCAGCTTGAGCATGCTTCCCGCCGTCTCCTCCAGGTTGAAGTTATCCATGGCCTGGCGGATGATGGCCAGAATGGCGTAGAGGGTGAACGGCGAGCAGAGGATGACCTTGCTTCGGAGGGCCTCGTCGATGAGCGAAGGCTCATTCTCGTTGATGAAGGCGTAGACCTGCTCATTGGGGATGAAAACGAGCACGTAATCCAGGGTGTTCTCCTCGGGGTTGATGTAGTCGCGGGTCGTGACCTCCTTGATCCGTGACTTCACGTCCTTCAGGAACTGGCCCTTCAGCGATTCCCTGTCCGGGTCCCTTTCGGCCTCCAGGTAGCGGACATAGTTGTCGAGGGGAAACTTGACGTCCATGTTGACCTTCCGTCCCTGCGGCAGGGGGAACGTGTAATCCGGACGGCCGGCGGCCGTTTCGAGCGTCTTTTGCTTGAGGTAGTTGACGCCCTCGATGAAGCCGGACAGCCGAAGGACGTCCTCGGCCATGCGCTCGCCCCACTGGCCGCGGGCCCTGGTGCTGCTCAGGGCTTGACGGAGCTGCTGGGTCGTCTCCTG
>JALHVH010000375.1 GCA_022867105.1 Candidatus Aminicenantota bacterium | reverse complement strand
TGAGCTTGGCCTTGAGGTCGCCGAGGTCGAGGAGGCCAGTATCCTTGTGATGGCCGACGGGCTCGAGGGACATGACCGGGTGGCAGTAGTTCCGGACGACGGCCATACGGTCGGGCGACATCGTGTCGGAAACGATGAGCTTTCCGCGCCCCGTGATCCGCCCGGCCATGCGGGCCGCCGTGCTGGCCGCCTGCCCCCAATCGTAGGTGGGGACGTTGACGACGTCGAAGTCGAGGAGCTCGGCCATCAGGCTCTCGTACTCGAAGAGGGCTTGGAACCGCCCCGCGTCCTCATACGGTTCGCCGGCGTAGGCCGTCAGGAATTCCGAGCGATGGGCGATCTCGTCGCAGATGGCCGGAACATAGTGCCGGGCGCAGCCTCCGCCCAGGAAGCTCGGCCTCTCGCCGCAGGATATGTTTTGATCCAGAACGGCTTCCACGTGGCGCCTGAGTTCGAGCTCCGAGAGGAGGGGCTCGGGAAGGTTCAGGTCCCTTTTCAGCCGCAGTTCCGGAGGGATGTCCTCGTAGAGCTCTTCGATGTCCTTGACGCCGATCTCCGCGAGCATCTTTTTTTTGACCTCAGGGACGGAGTTCGGGATGTACGGATGGATGAAGGGTTTTTTATCCACGGCCACCTCTACTTCATTCGGGCAAGTTCGGCTTCGGCGGCGATATAACCGAACGCCTGCCAGGCCGGGCCTTTCATGACCTGCTCGAAGATCGCCCGGGCCTTGTCCTTTTCCCCGTTCATGAGATAGAAGTTCCCGACGCCGAAGCCGTATGTGGCCAGGTCCACATCAGAACCCCCCGTCCGCAATAGGTCCTCGGGGGCGTAGGTCCCTTTGTACATCAAAAGGCGGTTCAGGTAGACCATGTTCTCGGAGATCTTCATGTCGGGACGAACGACGTCGAGGACCTTGGCCGCTTCGTCTTTCCGGCCGAGGCGGCGCAGGGTCATGAAGAGCCAGTCCGAGACGGAGACCAGGCTTTCGTCGTTCCCCTTTGCGGCCTTGAGACATTCCCGGTAGGCCTGGAGCGCTCCCTGAAAATCTCCCTTGAGAAAGCGGGCGAGGCCGAGGTGATACCAGACGCTGAACTGGAGGGTATTCGCGGGCTTAGCGGAAGCGCCCTGAACGGCCGTGCTCCCGGCCCCGTCCGTATCCGGGATATCCGGCTTTCCCTTTAAGAGGCCGGCTGCCCGCGACAGGTCGGAAATCGCCTTGTCGAATTCACGGACTGTAACGTAGCGGTGGCCGCGATAGCGGAGGAGCCGCGCGTCGCCCGGATGCTTGGAGATCCCCCGCGAATAAATGTCGATCGCCTCCCGGTAGCGGCCCAGGTCGGTCGTCCTGAGCCCGAGCCGGAGGACGGCGTCGGCGCTGTCGGGGTTCTTGACGAACTCCGAGGTTGCCTTGGCCAGTTCGTCTTCCAGAGTTTTTTTCCGGTCCGCCGGCGCCGCGGCCGGATAGAGCGGCTTGCCGAAGAGGGACGTTGCCTCGAGCTTACGTTCTCCGATCAACGCGCCTTTCGGCTTGAGGAAGCTGTCATACCAAGCGATGTAACGCTCATATCGGTCCTTCTGGTAGCTGGGGGTCCTGATCCCGTGCCACTGGTCCGGGTAGATGACGAGTTCGGTCCGGACCTTCCCGATCCGGCGGACGGCCTGGTAGAGCTGCTCCGAGTTGAGGAGGGGGACGTTCATGTCGAGCGCGCCGCACATGTAGAGGACGGGCGTCGTGATCTTCTCGACGTCGAAGAAGGAAGAAGAGAGCTTCAGCCAGAGGTCGCGGTTCCGCCAAGGCAGGCCGAGCTCGGTCTCATATTCGTACTGGTAGTGGTCGGTCCCGTAGCCGGCCAGCCAGTTGGCTCCAGAGGCCCCAGCGATCGCCACCTTGAAACGGTCCGTTTTCGTGATGACATAGTCCGTCTGGATGCCGCCGTAACTCCAGCCGCCGACCCCCAGCCGGTCCGGGTCGGCGATCCCCATGGCTACCGCGCCGTCGACGGCCGCCATGACGTCCTCGAAGTCTTTGTTTCCCCAGTCGGCGAATATGGCGCGGCTGAACGCCGTCCCGTAGCCGGTCGATCCCCTAGGGTTGGAGGTGATGACGGCGTAACCCTGGGCGGCCAGGATCTGCCACTCGAAATCAAATCCCGTCGTGAACTGAGATGTCGGGCCGCCGTGGATGCGGAGGATGGCCGGGAGCTTCGTCCCCTCCTTGAAGTCCGGCGGCAGGGTCAGGAAGGCGTCGACGGGTGTTCCGTCCTTGCTCGTCGCCTTATAGCGGCGGACCTGGCCGAGCTTGATGCCCTTTAGGACCTCATCGTTAATATGGGTCAAGCGGGTCAGCGTCCTGTCCGCGCCCACGGCGGAGATCTCGGCCGGCCGTTCGGTCGTTGCCTCCAGGACCACAACCGGCCCTTTCCCGGCGATGTCGAAGTCCTGGACCTCACGGTCCGTCCCCGCGATGCGTTCGACCGTCCCGCCGTCGACGCTCACCCGGCAAAGGGGCTGATTCCCCCCGTCCTCGAGGAGGAAGTACACATAGAGGTTATCGGGAGAGAAGACCGGGGCGTAGGCGTTCCGGTCGATGGACGCGGTCAGGGGCCGCGGCGTTCCTCCCCCCGCCGGGATAAGGGCGATATGGTTTGAGCCGTACCACATATCTTTCGGGTCGCAGCCCTGGATGTAGAGGAGCCATCGGCCGTCGGGGGACCAGGCGGGGGAGTCGTCTTCGCCCGGCGACGTGACAATCGCCCTGGGCACGGCCCCGGCTTTCGCTTCAACGACATAGATGTTCCTGTCCTGGCTGGAGTCGGCGTCGGGAAGCGTTCTGTTGCTGACGAAAGCGACCCTCGTTCCGTCGGGCGACCAGACGGGAGACGAATCGTCAAAGGGCCCCGAGGTTAATGGGATGGCCGTTTTTCCGGCGATGTCAAATATGTGGATATGTCGGCGCCTTTCATCCAGATAGCCGGCGCCGTCCCTCTTGAACTGAAGGCGGCGGACGACGATCGGCTTCGGGGTCTTCGGTTTCTCGACACCAGCGGCCGGGGCGTCTCCTTCCTCATCGTCGCCACCAGGGACCGCTCCATCGGGATCGGCGTCCCTCATGGCGAGGGCCAGGCGCTTTGAGTCGGGCGACCAGACGACATCGGAGACACCCGTTTTGAAGTCGGTGAGTTTCACCGCTTCGCCCCCGCTCCGTGGCAGGAGCCAGACCTGGGTCCGTTTTCCCTCCCGGGCCGAGAGGAACGCCAGCCATTTTCCGTCGGGGCTGAACCGGGGACGCGATTCCGATTTCGGGCTTGACGTTACGCGGATCGGATCGCCGCCGGCGGCCGGGACCATCCAGATGTCCGTGTCGGAGCTCTCTTTGGCGAGGTCGGTGGCGGTGACAGTATAGGCGACCCAAGCTCCGTCGGGGCTCAATTGCGGGTCATAGACTTCTTTCAACGCGAAAAGGTCGTCGATTTTGAGGGGGCGAGGCGGCTTGACGGGCTCGTCCGCCGCCGGAGCGGCCGGCGCGGACGCGGCGAGGGCCGAGATTAGGAACAAGCCCAGCCCGATCGAAGAAATGAAACGGTTCTTTCTTGTCATTGGATAAACCCCTTTCTGGAAGCCAAAGATCTTTTTCCACTCGCCAAAGTCGGCGGATTCATTTCGGCAACGCGTGGACGACATGAAAATTCTCCCCAGAAATATATCTTTGTCGGAGCCGTGCTGTCAAGAAACGTCCAACAACCC
>JALHVH010000374.1 GCA_022867105.1 Candidatus Aminicenantota bacterium | reverse complement strand
TTCCGAAAAGGACATCGCCAAGATCTGGGGCGAGAATTTCATGCGCGTCTTCCGGAAGGCCATCGAAGTCTCCAACCGGCTTAACGCAAAATAATCACATCGGCCTCTGACCCGAGGCTGTTATTTTAGTTCTCTTACGTTTGGTCCAATCTATTGACCTAGCCCACACTAAATGGAAGAGATCCGTTGGCCGTGTAAAAAAAGTTTACACTTCTCCCCATGGATCGCTGTCTTAGGCCAGACCATATCATGGACTATCTTGGCATGAAGATTGCTCTCTATCCGGCCTGATGTATTTCTTTGGCGTTTTGGGTATGATCTAGGGAGGCCCATGCGCGTTTGCTCCAAGGTCGCCTCGTCCCTCTTCGCGGCCTTCACTTTGGCTTCGATCGCCTTTCCCAGTGTCCCCCCGCAACAAAATGCTTCGGGGAAACCCAAGCTGGGCGGAACGCTCAGGGTCAAACCCTTCAACGACGTCTTCCGGCCCTCGCTCGATCCTGCCGTCGAGTCCACCTTTTTCGTTCTGGAGCAGCTCTACGACGGCCTCGTCCGTTTGGACAAGAACTTCAACATCATCCCTTCGCTGGCCGAATACTGGGTGATCTCGGGAGATGGGAAAAAGTTCACTTTTTATCTCAGGAAGGGGGTCAAGTTCCATCACGGCCGCGAATTGACGGCTGACGATGTCAAGTTCTCCCTGGAACGCCTGGTCCAAAAACAAACCGGCCTGCTCTACTACCAGTTCTTCATCACCAAGGTCGCCGGCGCCGAAGAATTCCGGGAAGGGAAGAGCCCGGATGTCGCGGGGTTCAAGGCCCTCGACCGCTACACCTTCGAGATCGACTGGACGGACCCCTATGTTTCGGGCCTCTACCTCCTGAGCATGTCCTTCTGCAAGGTCCTGCCCAAGGAGCTGGTCGAGGCCCAGGGCAAAGGCTTTTTCGGGAAACCGTCCGGGACAGGGGCCTTCAAATTCGGCTATTGGCTGAGGGATGCCCGGCTCAATGTCGTCGGCATCCGCCTGGAAAGGAACGACGATTATTTCGGCGAACTCCCTTACCTGGACGCCGTGGAATACAGCCCCTATTTTACCTTGGACCAGTTCGTGGAGGGGAACGTTCACGTCGTCCCCCTGCGGTCGGAGGGATTGGCCTCGGCCCCTTACCAGGTCCTGGAGAACGATTCCCTCGATATCTTTTTCCTGGGCATGAGCTGTAACATCGGGCCCCTCGACAGGAAAGACGTCCGGCACGCCCTGGCCCTCGCTCTTGACAAGCCGAAGATCGCCCAGGCGGCCCTCTCCCTGGAGTCCGTCCCCCGGGTCATTGACAATTACATTCCTCCCGAACTGCCGGGGTTCTTCCCCCTTGAGGGGGCCGGCGGAGCGGACCTGGGGAAGGCCCGGAGGCTTCTCGCCGGGGCCGGGTTCGGCGCCGGGCAGGGGTTCCCCGAGCTCTATGTCTATTTCGCCAGCCCCAGGGGAGAGGCCCAAAACAGGCTCTTCAGGGAGATCCGGGACCGGCTCGAAGCCCTTGGGATCAGGCCGGTCATGAAGCATTACCGGTCACTCGATGAATTGAAGTCCGTGGCGGCGCCGCACCTGGTGATCATCGAATGGCTCATGGATTACCCGGACGCGGAAAACATCATTTTTCCCCTATTCCAATCCCGGTCGCTCTTGAATAAAATGTACATGGGTTATTCGAATCCCCGCTTGGACAGACTCCTGGGGGCGTCCGAGATCGAAGCGAGCTGGGAGAAACGGATCGGGCTCTTCAGGCAGATGGAACAGATCCTTCTCGAGGACGTCCCGGCGGTCCCGCTTTACCGGGTCAAGCGGCGCCTGGCCGTGCAGCCGTTTGTCCGGGGCGCGAAGGCGCCGCCGCTCGGCAATTATATCCTGGATGTCAGGGACGTCTGGCTGGATAAATGAGATGGACGCCGTGAAATTGAAGATCACGCTCTATGCCCGCATCCTGTTCTGGATCACGGTCCTTCTCATTTGCCTCGTCGGCATCATCGTCTTTGTCATCCAGCGGAAAGAGGTCCAGACGATCTCCCAGGAGACCCGGAACCGGGGGATCCTGACCGCCCAATACATCGCCAACCTGAACTTGAGGTCCCTGGTCCTCTGGGATGAGGAGACGCTCCGGCGGAACGTCGAGGACCAGGCGGACGACAAGCTCGTCTACATCGTCTTTTATGACCGGAACGGAAAGCCGCGGGCGGCCAACCGGTTGGTCGAAGGTCTCGATGAGATCACCTGCTGCAGCCGCCTCCAGGAGGACGCCATGCCGGACAGCTTTATCATCCGGCCGAGAGACGTCGTTGTCCGGAACAGGACGCTCAGCGTTCTGGAGATCGAGCTTCCCGTCTTCGTGACCGGGTCCCCGTCCAAGTGGGCGTCCATCAAGATCGGACAGTCCCTGGAGGACATGCGGGCGGACGTCCGCAGGACCAGGTTGGTCCTGATCGCCATCGGTTTCGGCGGACTCCTGATCGGCATGCTGGGGTCGGCGTTCCTGGCGAAAAGGATCACCCTGCCGTTGCAGGAGCTTGTGGAGGGCACGATCAGGATCTCCAGGGGCGACTTCAGCCACAGGATCAGGCTGGCGTCCAGGGACGAAGTCGGGGACCTTGCCCGAAGCTTCAACGAGATGACGGACCGGCTCCTCGAGGCCAGGGAGAATATGGAAGCCGCCAACCGCAGGCTCGTCCAGGCCGAAAAGCTGGCCTCGATCGGCAGGCTTGCCGCCACCATCGCTCACGAGATCCGGAACCCCCTGACCTCGGTCAAGCTCAACATCCAACGGATCGCCGAAAGCGAGCATCTCGACGAGCTCGAACGGGAACACCTCAACCTGTGCCAGGAAGGGGTCGGCCAGATCGAGAAGTTCATCAAGGAGCTCCTCAATTTCACCCGGGCCTCGGAGCTTGTCCGGGACAGGTTCCCTATCGAGCAGGTCATCGAAGAGTCCCTCAAGATGCTTAAGGATGGCTTCGGGCAGAAAAAGGTGATCGTGGAGAAAGCCTACGCCCCGGGCCTGCTGCCTGCCAATGTGGACGGGGACAAGATGAGGCAGGTTTTCCTGAACATCCTCCGTAACGCCTTCGAGGCGGTCGAGAACGGGGGAAGGATTAGTATCTCCTTGGCCCTGGCCCAGGAGAACGGAGGCCGGAAATACCTTGTCAGGATCTCCGACAACGGCGGTGGCATCCCGGAGAAGGATTGGGAGACGATCTTCGAGCCCTTCTTCACGACCAAGGCCTCCGGCATCGGCCTGGGCCTCGCCAATGCGCGGAAGATCGTCGAGCAGCACAACGGGTCCATCAAGGTCGCCAAGAAGCGGGGGAAAGGGAGCGCCTTCGTCGTCACCCTCCCCTGTGAGGAGGAAAAATGAAATCCATCCTGATCATCGAAGATGACAAGCTGGTCGGCCGGACGCTCGCGTCCCATCTGACCAGGAAGGGCTACGAAGTGTCCCTGGCGGAAAACGGGGCGACCGGGATCGAACGCTATAAAGAGATCTGCCCTGACCTGGTGATGCTCGACATCCGCCTTCCGGACGCCAATGGCCTGGACGTCCTCAAGAAGATCAAGGAGGAACCCCGGAACGCGGTCTTCCTGGTCATGACGGCCTACGACGATATGAAGACGACGGTGGAGGCGATCAAGTTCGGCGCCTTCGAATACCTGGTGAAGCCGCTGAACTTCCTGGAACTCGACCTGACCATCGAGAAGGCCTTCCAGGTCCGCGCCCTGGAGGACAAGGTCAGCTACCTCGTGGAGGAGAAACAGAAGGAATACACCATCGACAATCTCGTCGGCCATTCGTCCCGGATGAGGGAGGTCTTCAAGATGATCGGGTCGGTCGCCACCACCCGGACCAACATCCTCATTCAGGGGGAGAGCGGCACGGGGAAGGAGCTCGTGGCCAAGGCCATCCACTACAATAGCCCTTTCCGGGAAGAACCCTTCATCGTCATCAACTGCTCGGCGATCCAGGACACGCTCCTGGAAAGCGAGCTCTTCGGCCACGCCCGGGGGGCGTTCACGGACGCCGTCTGCGAGACCAGGGGCAAGTTCGAGATCGCCGGAAGGGGGACG
>JALHVH010000373.1 GCA_022867105.1 Candidatus Aminicenantota bacterium | reverse complement strand
CGGGGACCGTGCCGTAGCGGAGGCTGTACATCTGGGTCAGGCCGCAGGGCTCATATCGGGAGGGGATCAGGAAGAGGTCGCTGCCGGCGTAGATCGTGTGGGCGATCCTTTCGTCAAAGGCGATCTTGAGTCCGAGGTGGGCGGGATAAACCTTCCGGGCTTCCAGAAGGCTGTCTTGGATCTTCGTTTCCCCGGTCCCCAGGATTATGATCTGGACCCCGAGCGCGAAGAGGGAGGGGAGAGCGTCACACACGATGTCCAACCCTTTCTGGCCGGCCAAACGAGACACGATCCCGACGACGGGGGTTTCCGCCCCTCCGGTGAGGCCGAACATCTTTAAAAGCTCCGCCTTGCAGACCCTTTTTCCGGTGAGGTCCGAAGCCTTGTAACGAGCGGGGAGGAGCGTATCCGTTGCGGGGTCCCAGGCCGCATAATCGACGCCGTTCAAAAGGCCGAAGAGCACCCTGGACCGACTGCGCAGGAGCCCGTCCAGACCGCAGCCGAACTCCGGCGTCTGGATCTCGCGGCTGTACCGAGGGCTTACGGTGCTGACGGCCGTGGAATAGAGGATCCCTGCCTTGAGGAAGTTCGCCTTCCCCCAGAACTCCAGGTCGTTCATGTTGAATAGGGATCCGGGCAGGCCGATCTTCCCGAGGACATCTTTTCCGAAAAGCCCCTGGTAGGCCAGGTTGTGAATGGTGAAAAGCGACCGCGTCCCCGCGAAGAACGCGTCACGGGCCCGGACGGTCTTGAGATACGCCAAGGCGACGGCCGACTGCCAATCATGGCAGTGCAGGACGTCCGGGGCGAACCCGAGCCGCTTGATGGTTTCGAGGGCCGCCAAAGAAAAGAACCCGAAACGTTCGCCGTTATCTGGATAATCTCCGGCCGCGCTCCCGTAAAGGAAATCCCGGTCGAAATACTCGGCCTTTTCTATGAAATACACGGGAAAGCCGTTTCCGGAATGCGTTTTCACGGAAAAAGCGGACTCCCGGCCGCCGAACTCGACCTCGACATGGTCCAGGACGGAGTCGAGAGGCAGGTTCTTTTTCCGGACCTCCCGGTAGAGAGGCATGAAAAGCCTGGCATCGGCCCCGAGCTTGTTCAGGTATTTGGGCAGGGCTCCGGCGACATCCGCTAACCCGCCGGTCTTGGCGTACGGGATGACCTCGGAAGCTAGGAACGCGATCTTCATCATGCGGCGATTGTAGCATAAAGACACTTTCTCATGTTAGGCCTTCGATGGTCGTGCTATTTATAAGAACCGGGCGGCAAGGCTTGTCAAGATTCGGGCAACCCGATAATATGGGAGAAGTGAATGAGCGAACGAAGGCTGAAGGGTCCGGAGGGCTTGCGATCAAGGTGACGGCGGCCGTCATCGAGCGCGGCGGCAAGGTCCTCATTGCCAGGCGGAAGAAGGGCGACCGTTTCGAAGGCCTATGGGAGTTTCCGGGAGGGAAGATCGAAGCGGGGGAGAGCCCGGAGGAATGCCTGCGGCGGGAGCTCCGCGAAGAGTTGGGGGTTGAAGTCGAAGCAGGAGAATTTCTGTGCTCCGTTCCGTTCGAAACGTCCGGGCTTTCCATCGAGTTGATGGCCTTCAGGACCGGCCTGCTCGCCGGGGAGGTCCAGTGCCATGACCATGACGAGGTCCGCTGGGTCGAACCGGAACGCCTGGGGGATTTCGACCTTGCCGAGCCCGATCGCCTTGTGGTCGCGACCGTCTTTCCGGGGGGGCGTCGGGACGAGCGAACGAAAGGAAGCGCGTCATGACGGACAGGACCTTGGCCCTGCGCAAAGGCAAGGACAAGCCGATCAGGAACCGGCACCACTGGATCTTCTCGGGCGCGGTCGAAAGCCTCCCGGAGGGCCTCATCGACGGCGGATTGTATCCCGTTTCAAGCCATGAAGGAGCGCCGCTCGGTTACGCCTATATCAACAGGAAGTGTTCCATCATCGGCCGGATGGTGAGCTTCGGCCCCGGAGACCCGTTCACCGCTCTCCGGAAGAACGTCCAAAGGGCGATCGCCGTCCGGAATGAGCTTTTCGGCGATGGGAAGGAAACGAACGCCTATCGCCTGATCAACGCCGAGGGGGACGGCATCCCAGGCCTCATCGTGGACAAGTATGACACGACCCTCGTCATCCAGATCGCGACCCTCGGCATGGAGAAGCTGCGGGATTTTATCGTCGAGACGCTGGTCCAGGAGCTTGGTCCCGCATCGATCTACGAAAAATCGAACCTGCCGTCGCGCCGGGAAGAGGGGCTGGGAGACAAAGCGGGGTTCCTCTTCGGAGGACAAGTCGAAAAGGTCTTCATCCGGGAGAACGGGTTCGACTTCCTGGTGGACATCGCCGAATCCCAGAAAACGGGCTTCTACCTCGACCAGCGCGAGATGCGGAAGCTGGCCGGGTCACTGGCCTCGGGAAGGCGTGTGCTCAACTGTTTTTCCTATACGGGCGGGTTCTCCGTCTATGCCCTGCTGGGCGGGGCGGCCCGGGTGGATTCCGTGGACACGTCGGG
>JALHVH010000372.1 GCA_022867105.1 Candidatus Aminicenantota bacterium | reverse complement strand
CCCGGATCTCGAGGATGACGTTCTTCTCGTCATAAGGGTTCTTGGGAAGGAGCAGGAGCTTGAGTTCGGCCTCCAGGGCCTTCTCCCTTTTCCCGAGCTCTTCGACCTCTCCCTCGGCCAGGCCCTTAAGGTCGGGGTCCGCCCCCGGATCCTCCAGGATCTTGCAGGACTCTTCCCTGTCCCGGGCGATCCTCTTCAATTCCTCGTATTTGCGGATGACGGGCTCCAATTCGGCCCGTTCCTTGGAGATCTCCCTGACCTTTTGGGGATTCGACAGGAAGGCGGGATCGGAGAGCGAGAGGATGATCCGGCGGTATTTATCCTCCAGGTGCTTCAGCTCTCGGAACATCGGGATTATTTTTTGAGATCGCCATATTTTTTCCTGAACTTCTCGACACGTCCGGCGCTGTCAATGAACTTCTGCTTTCCCGTGAAGAACGGATGGCACTGGGAGCAGATCTCGACACGGATCTCTTCCTTGGTGGATTGGGTCTTGAAGGTGTTCCCGCAGGCACAGGTCACCAGACACTCCCGGTATTCGGGATGAATTCCTTTCTTCATGGATCGATCTCCTCACTCAGGGGGATATTATAGCAGATTCTCCCGGGAACCGCAAAGCGCCGGGACATCCTTGGCCCTTGCCCGGAACCGCTCCCAATCCACCGTGAATGCCAGGTCCCTCTGGGCCGCCTTCACGCGTTCTTTGTAGCTCCTGGACTCGAGATACTCCCGGAGCGTCCTGTTCAAGGGATAGACCTGCTCCTCGGACCTCCACTCATAGACCGAGCCGTCCGCCCGCCTCAGGCAGTTCAGGTGGACGATCCAGGCCAGTTGTTTGAACGGCATGTGGCTGAAGGCCTTTCGGATGGCGACGACCTCTCCTTCTTTTTCGGGGTTCATGAAGTGGAAATACCTCGAAAAAAGCAGGGCGTTGTGGCAATAGGCCGGAAAGGCCAGCAGGCAGTCCATGTGGGTGAGCCTGGCCAGATAGATAAAAATATCCATGATCTTCTTGGACAGGCTCAGGCCGGGATGAATCTGTCCCGGCAGCGGGGCCTGCTTTTCCGTGAACGAGGCCAACGGGTTCTGAAGGGTCAGCCATTCGAGGATGAGGCTCTTGGGCGTGATGACGGCGGCGAGCCCCTCGAGCCGGACCTTGAGCGGGTATTCCCCCTCCCGGACCTTGAGATCCACGACCAGGTTTTCGGGGCTCTTGTCCCGGTAGAAGACCTGCAGCCTCTGGAGCGGATATTCCCGCGAATCCAGTTCGAAATCCAGGGGCCAGAGGTTCCTGCGATGGGCTTCCTTGAACAGGCCCTTTTTCCCCAAGACCGCCAGGACCTCGTTCAGCGAATACCGGCCGAGGAAAAGCGAGCTGCCTTTTCTTTCGGCCAGCGTCGAAAAGATCTCCTTTTCCTCAACGAGGGGCTCCCCACCCCAGAAGGGTTTGGTCTTGGATCCGGATCTTTTCAGGAAGGACATTCTTTCGCTTCTCCCGCGGACAAAATTCTAAACGATTTGGCCGGACCCATCAAGAACCCTCGCGGGCGAAGAACGAGAGAACGTCGTCGCCGATCCGGACCGAGCGCTCGAGGAGGAAGCCCTCCGGTTTCGGGGGGATCCGGTAATAGTGGCGGAGGATGAGCCAGCCGTCCTTCTTAAGGATCCCCCTCTTCCGGACGACCTTCAGGGGGTTCCTCGTCTCGAGAAGACGGTAAGGAGGGTCCAGGAAGACGATGTCGAACTCCACCGCGTCCTTGGCGAGATCGATGACCGCCCGGTTGAATTCTTTGTGAATAACCAGGGACTTATCGTCGGCCCCGCACCGGTCGACGTTCACCTGGATGACCTTGACGGCCGGGTGATACTCGTCGACGAAGACGACGCGCTCGGCGCCCCGGCTCAGGGCTTCGATCCCCACGGAGCCGGTCCCGGCGAAGCCGTCCAGGAACCAGCTCCCTTTTACTTTTTCCTGGATGATGTTGAAAAGGGCGCCCTTGAGCTTGTCCGGCATGGGCCGGACCAGCGGGCTCCGGATGAACTTCAGGCGCCTCCCTTTATGGATGCCGCCGATGACACGGATCATGGTGCGCGTTCCTAATAGGAGACGACAAGCTCCCCCGCCCGCGTCTCCATCTTGCGGATCCCATAGGGAAGATCGTACCAGTCTTCGATGCTCACGGCGTCCGTCTTCTCGAACCGGGAGACGACGGAGATGATCATGTCCAGGAGGGCTGTTTGGATGGGCTGTTCCTCGAGGAAGAGGCTTTCCATGCGGACCCTGACCTTGGGGCCTTCCGTCTCGAGCGCTCCCGAGAAATAGACGTTCATCTGCGGCTTGAGGAACCACGGGACCTTCCGGCCGCTGAGGTCGATGAAGATCTTGCCCTCGACCCTGTTCCCGGCAAGGAGTTTCAGACGGAGCTCCTTCATGATCTCCTCCCCTTCCGTTTCGATGCGATAGGCGATGTACGCATTCAGCTCCCGCTCGGAGACGACGGCCGTCCGCGGCGGCTGGCCGGAGGCCGGACCTTTTTCGTTCTGGATACGGTCGAGGATCTCGAGGACCTTCCGGGCGTCCTCCTGGACCTGCGGGCCAAGCTCGGCCCTTGCGAAAAGGACGAACAGGAGGAGAAAGAAAGGGAGGATCCAGCCCGGGGACGGGCCGTGATCACGTATCTTCGAAGCCGAATATGCCAGTGTGCTCACTTGTCGCCCAGCCATTGTCTCACAATCAGTTGGAACGGTCTATAAAGTCTCCAGGCGTAGTGGAGGAGGATCCGGAGTGAACCCGGAGGAATGTTGTAAGATTCGGCGACCCAAGCCCTTGGCGGGAAGAGGATCCCAAGGAGGGTCCGGACGGCGAGGAGAGGCTTCTTCCGGGCAAGGAGGACAAAAAAGGTGGGCGTATAATAAGGGAAAAGAAGGGTCTCGCTCCGGGAGAGGATGCTTTCTGCAGGCCACAGAAGGCCCAGGAGCCCGGCCTCGAGAGGGGTGACGCGGAACTTTGCCGGAACGTTTTCCGGGAGCGTCCCCGGCCAGAGGGCGTTCACGAGGTCCAACCCGTGGCGGACCCCGGCCGTGATCCCCTCGTTACGGCAGATCCCGGCCGCCCGGTCCCAATCCACATTCCCCCGCGAGGCGTGCTCGGCGATATCTGTAAGCCACACCAGACGGCTGTAAGAATGCTGCAGCGCGTGCAGACAGAGGTAACAGAGTTCATACTCCGGAGACAGGACCGGGATCTCGACATCGCCGTTTTTGGCGGTCCCGGCGGAGGCCCAGAGATCGTCCTCGGACAGGAACAGCACATGAAGGCCCAAATAGGCGAAGTGGAGTTCGATGAGCAGGTCGCCTAGACGGTAGTAAGGTGAGAACGTCCAATGCAGGGACTTGTTCCCGGGGTCGAAGCGGCTCTGGCGGGCGGAATTCGCCTCGAATCCTTTCTCGTCGAGGATCTTCCGCAAAGCGGGCCAATCCTCCGGGTGGACGAACAGGTCGATGTCCGCGAACGCTCTGAGCCCTCTATCCGGATAGAGCGTCAGAGCCAGCCTGGCCCCTTTGGTCACCGCCACTCTCAGGCCGAATCTGTGAATATCGCGGAACAGGGCCGAGGCCGTCCGATAAAGGCGCTCGTTTCGGAGCGCGTTCCGGTAAAAGACCGATCTGAAGTCATCGAGGGCTTTGCCGGGCACGAGGCCGCGTAAGGACCTCAAGTTGCGATAAACAAGAGGAGCGACTCCTTCCTGCACCGATTTCCTGATGAAAGCGTCCCAGTTGACATGGAGGGAAAGCGTCTCCCGGGCGAGAGAGAAGGACCTTTCTCCGGGATCGATCCGGGAGAGAAGAATTAGAAGCTGATCGACCTTAGAGAGCAAACCACCCGCCGCCATCTCGATGCCGTTCATTTCCGCCGGACGGCTCCGCCCGGGACAGAAAAACTCCCCATGGACATTAAATAGAAAAATCCCCGCCTCGAAAGAGGCAGGGATCAGAATCGGGATCGAAAGGGGACTACTTGTTCTTGAACGGACTGGCCGTTGTCTCGTCTCCCATGGCAGTCAGGGTCGCGTTGCCTGCGAATACCGCGGCGACGCCGAGGGGCGCCCAGAATAAGGGCGGGATGCCCCTCTTGCAGACAACATAGACCACGTCACCGGCAACGGCCGGCTTGATGAACGGCAACATGCAGTTCTGCCCGGCCAGAGCCTTCCTCACGCCGGCGCCCTGGATCTTCAGGGACTTGGCATCCTGATAGAAGTCCGTGGACTCGCCCTTGACATGGATCCTGTCGCCGGACTGCAGGAGGCCCCGCTCGATGAAGACATCCGCTTCCCGGATCCCGGAATTGAAACCGACCACATGGCCGATCCTGGACTCACCTTTTTCCTGCTGGTCCTTGTTGATCTGCTGGACGGCTCCCGCGACATCCTTCTCGTAAGGACTGATGGCGATGGCGATCTTGGACGTCTCGTTCGCGGCGACCCCGACCAGTTCGCCGGAGTTGAAATCTCCCGCGACCGCCGCCACGCCCAGCGCATACAGCCCCGTGTCCAGCCCCTGGACCCTGAAAACTCCCAGGCTGTCCGACTTGCCGCTCTCAAAGACCTTCCCATTGGAAATGTTCTTGACCATGACAACCGCCCCCGCTACGGGTGTCGTCCCATCCTGGTCATAAACAAAACCGATGAGATTGCCCTTACCTGGGCCCTGGGCTTTCAGGACGTGCGGCGCATAGAAAAAGAGAACCGCAAGAATGAGCCCAAACGAAAGAACCTTGGCTTTGGCACCTTTGCCCATGGCATCCTCCTTATAGTATACCCTGATTAAGTATAAACAAAACGTCAGCCGTTGTCAAGAAGCTTTTTTCTGAAGATCCAGGAAATTTCTAGGGCTGGACAGGCGCCCAAGTCAGTCTAACGGGGGTAACAGGTCCGCTGACCGCCCTGAGGAAGAGCATGTTAGGTCCGGTCACGGCATCGACGCTCAAAGTGAGGCCTCCGGAGCCCGCGTATCCTTCCCAGATGACAAGGCCGTTGAAGTCGAGAGAGGCGAGGGGCCCCGGAACAGCCTTACCATACGAAAATGCCAGGTTCAACGTAATCTTGCTTGCCTCGAGAACGAGCGTAAACAGGTGGCCCTGACCTTTCCTGAGGGAGAGTCCCCCGAATGGTTGTTCCCTGGGGCTGAGGACGCGCTGGATTTTCTCTTCCGCGGCCCTGGCCTTCTCGTCATTGTTCAGCCGTTCATAACACTTCCTGAGCTTGCGAAGGGCCTCCAGATTTCCCGGATCGATGTCCAGGGCTTTCAGGTAGGATTTCTCGGATTCATAGATGTAGTCGAGCTTTTGATAGGCGTCCCCGACCACGACGAGGACCTCGACGAGATCCGATTTCATGTCATCCGGCACGATCAGCAGGCTCCTCTCCAATGAGGCGCCCACTCCCGTGATGTCCCGGTACCTGTTCTGCTTGAAGGCCAGACGAAGCCTGAAAGCCATTTGTTTCAGGTCCTTGACGCTCAAGACCGGCTCCGCCGAAAGGACGCCCCTTTCCTTGAGAAACGTTTCGAACTCTCCCAGTGCGGCCACCTGGTTTTCGAGCGATAGATAGGCGTCGATCTCGGGTTCCGCGTCTTCGAGCTTCCGGGTTCCTTCGATCTTGCACTTCGCGAGGTTGAGATGGGCGGACTTGCGCAGGTCCTCGTATTCTTTCCTGTCGATCAAAGGCTGACCGGCCAGGGTCTGGTAGAACTTGATGTTCTTAAGAATGTCCAGACAGGCGGAGAAATGGCCGGCGGCCTCGCCGACCTGGAAATCATTGAATGCCCTCTGTCCCTGCTCGGACTCGTTCTTTGCCTTCAGGTACTCAAGATGTTCGGCCCGTGAAAGGGCTTTCTGACGTTCGTCCAGGGAAAGTCCCCTCTCTCCCAGGAATCCCGCCAAGACACGGTTCACAGCAGGATCTTCGGGAAGGATCCTGGCGATCGCCGCATAGTCCTTGACGTTCATGTCCCAGATTCTGAGAAGGGTCAGGAGCTTTTCCTGGTCCTTCTGGGCCAGCAGCTTCTTGAGGATGTCGAGGGTGAAGTCCTTTTCCGCGGCGGACAGTTCGGGCCAGCGGGAGAAGAGCACCTTGCCGACCTCGTAGAAGATCGGGCTGTTATGCCCGGTGAGCAGCGCGGTTTTCTTGTATTCTTCGAAGTAGCCGACGGGGACGGGAAGCGAAAGGTAGGTCATGTACAGGAGGGATTGGGCCATCTGGAAATGGGCCTGGAGGGATCCGGGGCTGAGGCGGAGCGACCGTTCGAAGCTCTGGAGCCCCTTCCGAAAGTCGGCATCGCGCTTTGGGACTTCGCCCAGGTTCTCGTTTCCCCGTTCAAAGAGGGCCTTGCCGAGCTCGAAATGAACGAGGTCGTTCCAGGGAAAGAAGGCGTTCGCTCTTTCGAGAAGGCGGACCCGTTCGGCAGGGTTCTCGATCGTGTCTTTGGCCCTGTAATAAAGGTGGGCGTTCCAGTACAGGCAAACGGCCGCAAGCCCGATAAGGCTGAGGGCCGCCAGGGTCAGGATCTTTTTCATGGGAAGACCTTAAGCCTTTCGATAGTATGCCGTGACGAAAGTCAAAGAGAGGACGATCGCGAAAAGGAGCATGTTCGCAGGGATATGCAGGTTGAAATCCGTCAGGCTGTGGACCAGGATGACGATCAGGGAGATGGTCCCGCCGAGGACGATCCCCTTGACGTCCGGGTTCTTCCGTTCGCGCCAGCTGAGGAAGGCATGAAGACCCATGTACAGGATGCCGCCGATGAGGAAGACCATGCCGACGGCCCCGAGCTCCGAGAAGTATTCGAGGAGATCGTTATGGGCGTGGACGAGGAGGAGCTCCGGTCCGGCCAATTTCTCGTAGGCCGGGTAAACAGATACGAAGGTGCCCAGCCCCGTCCCGAAGACGGGGAACGCGGCGATGATCCGCGTGACGTTGCTCCAATAGAGGGGCCGGTTCTCCTGAAGGAGATTGTCCAGGGCGAAGCGTTGGATGGTGGACCCGATGCCGATGTACAAGGCCATGATCGTGATGAGAAGAAACGTGACCCAGATGAAATTCCTGATCCACCTCCGCCGGCGACTGAACCGGCTGAAGTGGAAGACGATGAACTCCAGGAACAGAAGGAACGTGAAGACGAGGACGAAAATCCCGGAGCGGGACTGGGAGAAGATGATCCCCAGGGACATGACGATCACGGCGGTCACCAGGAGGAGATTCATCAAAAGCCCTTTCCCCGTCATGTGAAGGATCTTCTCCTTGAGCCCCTCCCCTCCCAGGGAGAAGAAGTCCATCCGGGCGATAATGAGGCCTAGCGCCAAGGGAACTATCATCTCCAGGTAGCCGGAGAGGTGACTTCGGTTGACGAAGGTCCCGGTCACGGACTCCGGACTGTAGATCTTTTTATAAAACAAGATATGCGGGTTCTTCGTGGACAACTCGTAGATACCATAGAAGGCCTCGAAGGCGCCCATCCCGACCAGAAAGAGGATGATCCTCCGGATCTGACGGCCGCGGGTGACGGTCCTGATGAGAAGGAAGCCGACCAGGATGTAGGTCATGAGCTCCAATCCCTCTCGGAAGGTCTGGGCGGGCGCCACGGAAAGACTTAAAAAACCCCTTTTCGCGAACCCCGGGGCGAAGAGCTCGTGGAACGCATAGGTCCCGGGCGAAAGGATCCTGACGATGAACTTCGGCAGGGGCAAGACCTGGAAGACCAGAAGGGCGGACAGCGCGATGAAGGCATAGGACGGCCAGCGGAGGCGGGCGGCCAGATGGGAGTTGATGACGGGCTTCCTGTTCATGAGGACATAGGCTCCCGTCATGAGGAGGACCGCCAGCTGAATGACCAGGATCGACCATTCGTTGACCGACGCGGCGGGAAGCGGGCTGAAGACGATCAAGGCAAGGAGCCCGTACTCGATGATCCTTCTCGGCAGGCCCCCCCCCTCCCCGGGGAGCGGCTGTGGAGAGAATGTTCTTGGCTTGCTTGTGATCTTGAGTTTCATGTTCTCTCTTCGTCTCGGGAGGTCACTTCCCGAACCTCAGGAAGCTCGGGAATTTCATCTTCAGCGTCCTCTCTTTTCCTTCAGGATCGACCGGGCCCGGGTGGAAAGGGATTTCCCTATCCTCGATGACCGCTCGAGGGTTGTCCCTGACCAGGGCTGAGGCCTCGTCCCGGCCGACGACGACCGCGGCCCTTTCCGCGGCCGCGGCCAGGCGGGGCGGCTTGGAATGAGTGTTATGCCCGTCGCTCGATATGAAATGGACCAAGCCCAGCTCCAGGAACCTCAATGCGGCCGCTTCGCTGTCCGGACCATAACGCCCGAGAAGGCTGCCTCCGTTGACTTGGGCGAGGGCGCCCATCTCCACCAGGTCGAAAAGCTGCTTGGGGAACCGGGCGAAGGCCATGTTTCGTTCGGGATGGGCAATGATGGGCGTAACGCGCTCGCTCATGAGTTCAAAGAATAGGTCCTTGACGCCCTGGAAAACGTGGTCATGCGGAAATTCTATGAATATGTAGGAACCGCCGGCCAGCACCAGCCGTTCCCGGTGCCTGCGGACCGAGGCGACGAGGTCATGGGTG
>JALHVH010000049.1 GCA_022867105.1 Candidatus Aminicenantota bacterium | reverse complement strand
GATTACCCGAGCTCGACGAGCCTGTACTCCATGGTCCCGAGGCCGATCTTACTGCCGTAGCTGAGCTGGACGGACCAGTCGCGTTCATAGCCGGCCCGGAAGACGTCCTTGCCCGCGCTCCGTGCGATGACCAAATCGACCGGGGCCTTGTCGACGGCAACGGGGTCAGAGGACGCCAGGATGCCGATGTCGCCCACGATGGGGCGCTGGGCCCTGGCCATGCAGTCACAATCCTTGGTGATCTGGATGAGGAAGTTGATGAAACCCACCTTGCCTTTGAAATGGGACTGGACGGTCAGGGCATACTCGGCCAGCTTTTCCTGGAGGCGCTGGGAGTCGTCGTCCCAGCGCATCTTGATCGCCCCGAACTTGCAGACGACCAGGCATTCGCCGCAGCCGACGCATTTTTTGTCGTCGATGAGGACGTGTCCCTCCGCCTGGACGATGGCGTCCTCGGGGCAATAGTCCGGGCAAATGCCGCAGTTGTGGCACTGTTTCGGACTGACGTGCGGATGAACGACCGAGTGCTGGTCGAGTTTTCCAGCCCTCGATGCGCATCCCATGCCCATGTTCTTGATGGCAGCGCCGATGCCGATCTGGACATGGCCCGTGACATGGGTCAGGCAGAGGAGGGCGTCCGAGTTCAGGAAGGCGCTCCCGATCCTGGCCGACTTGATCCGCGCGTGACTCCCCTTCAAGTCCTGGACGTCGCGGCCGATGAGGCCGTCGGCGATGATGACCGGGACATCGACAACGTCCGGCGTGAAGCCGTGGCTCCAGGCCAGGCGGATATGGTCCACGGAATTCGAACGATGGCCGATATAGAGAGTGTTCGAGTCTGTTAAGAAGGCCCGGGGTGTCTTCTTTTCAACCTCTCCGATGAGGCCTTTGAGCCAGAGGGGCTTGAGGTACCCGGTGTTGTGCTTCTCGCCGAAGTGGATCTTAAGGGCCAGGAAGTCGTTTTCCCCGAGCTTTTCGTTCAGCCCGATCGCGAGGTAGGCCCGGCGGGCCTTTTCAGAGAGCGACTCCGGACTCTCCTTCCTGTCGGCGGGGATGAAATAAACTTGGCTCTTCATAGGTGTCCGTCTCTTCTTTAGGAGCTACGCGTCAAGCACGGCGCCGGTGGCCTTTAAGCCCGCGCCCGGCTCGAAACGATATCCCAGGAAACTTAATGTCTTCTCCACGCTCTCGAGGGCGAACAGGACCTGCTCCCGGGTCAGGTTACCCATATGGCCCACCCGAAAGACCTTGCCCGCGGTTTGGGCCAATCCGCCGGCCACGACAACGCCGTTATCGTAAAGAGCCGCCCGGAACGCTTTATCCTCGACGCCGGCCGGATAGGTCGGGACCGACAGCGTCGGGGCGAAAAAGGCCGGGTCCGTGAAAAAGCCGAATCCGAGCGCTGCGAGGCCCTCTCGGACGGCGCGGGCGAAGAGATCGTGCCGCCGGAACCTCGGCTCGAGCCCTTCTTCAAGGATGATGCGCGTCGATTCAAAAAAAGACCGGATCTCGTTGACGCACGGCGTCGAAAAATACTTGATCGGGTCCTTCATGATCGGCAGCCAGCGCAGGATATCGGAGTAATAGGCCGGGACGGAAACCAGGCCCTGCCGCTTGGCCATCGCTCGTCCTGAGAAGACACAGAGGGCAAGGCCCGGAGGCGCACCGAAACATTTCTGGGCGGCCGTTAGCACGACGTCGATCCCCCAATCGTCCATTTTTTCGGGGATGCCGCCGGTGGCGCAGACCCCGTCGACGATGAAGAGCGCGCCTGATCGTTTTACGACATGGGCGTAGTCTTCAACGGGCGCGCAAGCCCCCGTGGCCGTGTCCACGTGGGTCGAGACGATGACGTCATATTCGTTCTTCAAGAGCCGTGCGCCCAACTCGTCCGGGAAAATCGCCCTCCCCCACTCCGCTTCCATGAGGTCGTGTTCGATGCCGAAGGCACGGCAGATCTGTCCCATCCTCTCTCCAAAATAACCCTGCGAAAGGACAAGCACGCGATCCTTGCCCGCGGCCGCCGTGTTCAGGAGGGCTATTTCCATCGAGAGCGTCCCGGCCCCGGCGACAATGAACGCCTCGCCGTTCGAGCAGAAGACGATCCTCTTCAGGTTCTCGCACGCACCCTTGAGCTCGGCCTGCATCTCCGGGCCGGTGTGGGCTGCGGTCGGTTTGGCAAGGGCGGCCAGGATGCGTTCGTGGACGGGACTGGGACCCGGAATGAGCAGGAGTTTCTCTTTCAAGATGAACATGTTCCTCGGAAAAAACGATCCACTTTCAATCCTCCTGGACCCGCCCGACCTCGAACAACGGTTCTCCCTTGATGGTTGGAGGGGTGCCGATGATATAGAGGACGATTCCAGCGAACGGGGCCCTCACCTCCTCCTTCAGGTTACCCAAGAGGTCCTTGACGGTGCCGACCTTCTGGCCCTTGGCCACATATTGTCCCATCTCCGCCAGCGGATAGAAAAGACCATCCCAGCTGGAATTGACGACCTCGTACTTGTCGATCCAGACGGGTTCGGCCGCGGGCTCGGGCTCTCCTGCGATCATCTTTAAATGTCTCATCACGTTCAGGGCGCCTTTGATGTTCATGGCGATGGACTTCTCATCCGTGCCCCCGAGGAAGCCCGCCTCGGTCGTGATGGCCGCCTTGCCTTGAAGGATGGCCGTGTTCCCGAAATACTTCGAATCGGCAGGGTTCTGGGTCCTCTCCTGGTCGATGATGATGGTCGGTATGCCGAAGGCCAAGGCCAGTTTCTTGGTCGCTTCGTTGAGGGCCTTGTCCCGGCTGATCATCCAATACGTGTAAGGGATCAGGGCCTCGTTGCCGTCCCCGCAGTGCATGTCTATGACGCAGTCGCTCTTCCGGATGACCTCATCATTAAGGACGCGGGCGATGCGTTGGCTGAGGGTTCCGTTCGCGTCACCGGGAAAGACACGGTTGAGGTTCTTCCAATCAAAGGGATTGTAGTAGATCGTCCTTCTCTGGAAGCTAGGCAGGTTGGCGATATGGACCAGGACGAGCGTTCCTTCAAGGGCCGACGGGTCGACCATCCCTTTCAGCCGGTAGAGCGCCAGGATGGGCGGATACTCATATCCGTGGACGCCGGCGACGAGGGCTAACACGGTTCCTTTCGTTTTACCGTGGATGATGGTAACGGGGATGCGGGTCCCGACGCCGTCTTTTTCGGGCACCTCCACGTATCCTGAAACGACCTCTCCGGGGAGGGTTTTGATGCTTCCCATGACAAAGGAATCCTGTTCCTCCCTTCCGGCGGCAAAAGTCGAAGCCGCCAACGCGGCCAGAAAGATGATGGTAAATAGACCCGGGGTGCGGTGAACGGACATGCCTGACCTCCTGACGAAATATTTATCGGATAAGATCAACCGCTTGTCGCGGGACCCAGATGCGCCCGGCGACGACGGTGACGAGCCCGTTGAGCTCGATCTTTTTTCCGTTGAGTATGGCCAGGTTCTTATTGACGGGGAGCCTGAGGACGTCCGTATCCTTGGTCACGAGGACGACGGGATTGGCCTCGTCCGAACGGTCGAGCGCAACCTTCGCCCCCCGGGCTTCGAACTCGGCGGAGGCGACATGGAGCACATCATCCAGGGAACCCAGGTCCAGGCCAAGCACCTTCTGGACGTACCGGTTCACGTCGACGTTCTGGATGACACCGCTCCCGGCCATGTCCGTGGGCTTGTAGCCGGACGGGTGATAGGCGAACAGCGCGACGTCCTCTCCGGTATGGTCTTCGGTGCTGAACGAGAGGGAGGCGCGTGCGGCCAGCACGCGGCCGATCGCGAGCGGGAAGTTCTTTTTCCGGTCCTTCCCGATGGATTCCAGCTCCGCGACCGTGAGCCCGGTCAGACCATACTCCCTCTCCACGACCTCCTTGAGGTTCGAGCCGTCCTCCCTGATCCTGTCCCGAACCGCGTAGCTTGTCGACCGCGACTTTTTTAGGACGGAAAGCAAGTCGTCCAGCGCCCCGTAGTTCTCTATGGACAATCCTCCCGTGGGATGGTCGGGGCAGGCGATGACGGCCGTATGCCCGTCCCTCGCGGCGAAATCGACGGCGACGCCAAGGGCCCGGTCGAACGAGAGGACCTCGCTGATGATGCCGATCGGGTCGTTGTCATGCCCGAACGTGTCGATCTCCCCTGATTCCACCATAAGGAAGAACCCGTCCCCGTCCCGGGAAAGGATCTCAATGGCCTTCCGTGTCATTTCGGCGAGGTCGGGCTGGGTCTCCGGATCGCGGTCGAATTCAGCGTCCAGGCCGTTGGGCCGGAAAAGGCCCCATACCCTGGGCAGATTGCCTGAACCCTTCAAGCCGCCCAAGTCCGTGACGTAGGCATAGCCCAGGTCCTTCAGGGCCTTCGTCAGGTCCTCGCCGTCCTTTCGGTTGGCCTTTTCTGCCCCCGGCAGCAGATAGGCACTTCCTCCGCCCAAGAGAACGTCGACCCCGCTGTAGACCATCTGTTCGGCGATCGCCTCCATTTCGTTCCTGTCCAGGACATGGCTGGAAAAGGACGCGGGCGTTGCGTCGTTGAGAGTGCCCGAGAACACGAGTCCCGTGGCCATGCCTTTGAGCCTCGCCGCTTCGAGGAGCGTGGGGAGGGGCCTGTGGGCGTCTTCAGGGCGGGGCCTGTCGACGCCGGGCATGGTCACGACGTCGGGCCTGATCGAGATCGTTTCGTTCTCGACCTTGTATCCGGTGGCATAGGCCGAGGCGGCTGCGGCGGAATCGGTGATCAGAGAGTTCGCGCTGTACGTCCTGACCAACCCGCAGGCGAACCGGTCCATGATGAGCGGCCGCCCATCCTGGTACCATCTGGACAGGCCGATGTCCGCGAGGCTCAAGCCGTCCGGGATGATCAGGATGACGTTCCTCACCTTATGAGGGACGCCGCACTCCATGGATATGAAGGCCGAAACGGCCAACACGAATGGAACCATCCTTTTTATCTTCAATATCTGCCTCTTCATGAAGCGCCAATTTCCGCCAAGGGCGCAATATACCAGAGTCCGCAGGGATACTCAAGACGGAACGGAAGACCCAAGATTGCCGATAGGCCGTGAGGGGACTTCCGGGTATCCCCAGAGGTCAGCGCCATCGCTTGAGAAGCCAGAATCGTATCGGCAATTTTGGGACATCAGTTGCTTCTCAAAAAGCGATTTGTTATAATCTTTCACGAAATTCCATGTGAGGGAGGTTTTCCTATGGGTAAATACTTAGCCGTCCTCGGCGGCCTGGTCGCCATGGCCGCAGGTCTCGTCCTCGTCATCTTCGTATGGTGGCACGAATTCCACCAGCTCGTTTTCGGCTTCATCCCCCCCGTGCTGTTCTTCGGCGGCTTGATCGCCCTTATCGCCGGGATCTCCAGCATCAAGGACGCCCAGCGCACCAAGAAGCTCGAGGAAGAAACCTTCGAAAAAAGGGAAGAAGAGAAGAAGGATTGACGCCGGGGGGCCTGAGCTCCCGGGTTTGCCCTCTTCCTGAAAAACAAGGGTCCTTCCGCTCCCTGACCGAGAAGGAGGGCTTGCCTGTTTTGAAAAATCTGTGTTAATATTTTTGCGGTGTTTCATTTCAGTATTGCCTTGTTCTCCGGCCTTCTGGCCGTGCTTCCTCCCGTAACAAAGGACATCCAGCGGGCCTGGCTGCGGAATAGCGCGTCTGAACTCTTCAAGATCTTCTCCAGGACGGCCGCTCTGAACGTTTCGCTTCCCGAGCCCATCCTTTTTTCCGACCAAGTTTCCCACGAGCAGGCTTACTTCCTTTTCGAGAGGATCTTTTCCACATACAAGACGTTCGAGTTCATTCCGGAGGCCGGCCTTTCGACGTCCCCGGAAGGGCGGAGCTGCATCCTCAAGGCTCGCTGGTCCTTTCGGAACACAAGGAACAACAGCCCATACCTGTTCGTGGTCTTCTTCTACCTCATCCCCGATCCCGGCCCGCCATGGTCGCGCGGCACGCCTAGCGTCCCCCCCTGGAGGATCTCCGAGATCAAGGCGGAGAGGCTATGAGGAGGGGACTGCGGACGGCTTTCTTCGCGGGGGCCGTTCTCGCGTTGCTTTGTCTCGGGCTATCCCTCCTCATGCCTTCGCTCATTGCCAGGAACTATGACCGGAAGGGCCTTGAAGGGCTGAAAGCCACGGCCCGAGAGGTCCGCCGCGAATTCGCCGCCGTCCTGACCTCGCACGATCGGATGCTGGCGCGCCTCCGCGGGGCGCCTCCCTCCGGAAAAGAAGACCGGCTCTTTGCCTTCCTCAAGAGCCTTGGCTTGAGGACCGAAACGGAAGGCGCCGCCTGCTTTGGCCCGGACGGCCGGCTGGTTCTCTGGCTGGGAAACGTCGTTGATCTGGATGCTCATATTCGCCCGGGAGACCTGGGTTCCTTCTCGGTCCGGAAGGCCCCCTTTCTCGTCCGGGACAAGGCATCGTTCTTCCTGGTTTCCATCGAGGCAGCGCCGGACGGCGGGCACCTGGCCCTTTTCCGGCTGTTGGCGTTCGTTCCCCAGTTTCAGTCGTCCTACCTTAAGGAGTCCCATTTTCTCGGCCGGAAGCTCTTGAAGAGTTATCATATCGATTATTGGAGCTTTCACGAGGACGTTTCCGGGTTCGAGAAGATCTTCGCCAAACACGACGACGAGTACGCCGGGCAGCCGCGGCAGATGAACGAGATCCGGACGCTTTATTTCCCTCTTCGCGGGCCGGACAAAAGGATCCTGGCCACGGTCACCCTCAGCTCCCGTTCCCTCACCGAAAGGCTGACCATATTCCGGGAGAACATCTTTTTCGGATTCTACGCCCTTTTGATCCTTTCCCTGGTCAGTCTCCTCGTTTTTCTGGCGACCTCCCCCGGCTTTTTCAGGGAAGGGGACCCCCCGAAAGCCCTTCTCATCATCGCCGCGCTCGCCGGAACCAGACTCCTTTTCTTCCCCTTCAGCCGCCTCGATCGGGTCCAATCCCTATCCGTTTTTTCCCCTCGAGGAGCGGGGTTCTTATCCCTGGGCGACCTCACCCGTTCTCCGGCTGACATCCTGCTGACAGCCCTCGCGGCCGCTTTGCTGGCCGGAGTCCTGGCGGTTCTCGCGCGGCCGCTCTTCCGGACCGGAAAGAGGAGCACACCCCGGCCGTTATCGATCGCCATGAGCGCCGCCTCGCTCGCGGCCGCCGTGTTCCTCATGTCCGTTTTCCAGGCGGTCGTCCGGCGGCTGATTTTCAATTCCAATATTCCCCTCCTGAGCTTCAGACCTGAGGCGTCCTTTTTATTCCTCCACTTGGCTCTCCTTTTCTTCCTCGCGACGTTGCTGACGGTCCTGATCGTGGTCCTTAGAGCGGCTGCCGTTCATGCGTCCGGCCCCGGCCTTTCCTTCATCCTCGCCGTGCCGGCATTTACCGCCTTCATCATCCTGTCGCGCGAACCGTTCAGTCCATTCTCTACGGCCGTGCGCGCTTCGGTCCTGGCCCTTGTTCTGATTCTGGCTCATTCACCGGTCACGATGAAAAAGAAGGAGGTCTTCTTCCTCGGCTTCTTTTTGGGAACCATCTTTCTCGCCCAATCCATCGACCGGGCCTCAGCCCTCAGGACCCGGTCGCTCATCCAGAACTTCCTCAGGAACGCCGTGCTGTCGCAAGAGCAGTGGGGGAAGTTTCTCGTCGAGGAGTCCCTTCCCGAGATCGATAAAAGGAGCGTCTCTATCCGCTCCTTCCTCAAAGAGCCCGGCTCCCCCGATTTCGCCCACACCCTTTGGGACAAAACCTTGGCCGCCAAGTTCAACTGGTACTCGAGCCTGGAGGTCCTCGACGCCGAGGGAAACGCCCTGTCCCGGTTCTCCCTGAACGTACCCAAGCTCTACAGCCGAGAGCTTTCCCTCCCGCCGAGCCGGACTTGGACCGTATCCCGGCGGTCGATCACCTCCCTCGGGCGGGAAAAGGACTTCTTTGTCGGTTACAAGGACTGGTTCGAGGGAGACCTTTACCTCGGGAGGACGCTCTTCTTCCTCTCCCTGGACCCGGACATGCTGCCCTTCCTCTACTCGGCTAACCCTTACTTTGAGCTGCTTCGGGCCGGTCCGGTCCCTTCCCTGAACGCCGTGGACTTCGGACTGGCCATTTTCGATACGGAAGGAAAACTGCTCTTCAACCCCCAGCGGATCTCGTCCGGGATCCCGACGGACGTCTTGACCAGGCTCGGAACCCCCGGAGTCGCCCTCTGGGGCGGGTTTACAAGCAAATCTAGGGCCTACGATTCCTATTATTTCCGGCACGGCAAACGCGTCTTTTCCTTGTTCACTCCCCGCAAGACCTACAGGACCTATGCCGTCGAATTCCTCAAGCTCTTCTTCCTCGACCTCATCCTCGCTTTGGTCCTGGCCTTCCCCGCGGCCTTGGTCCGCCGGCGGAGACCTTTCAGGAACGTTTTCTGGTCATTCTCCAATAGGGTCTATGCGGCCTTTTTCGCGGTCGCCCTGGTCCCTCTGCTTCTCCTCACGTTCTTCACGCGGAACCTCTTCGACCGGATCTTTGCCGACCGCTTCGTCGAGGAAGCCGCCACCCACGCAAGTTTCGCCCGGAGCATCCTGGAGGACTTCATCTACATCCAGGCGGAAGACCCGGCGGGCCTTCCCTCCCCGCCGGAAGACATGGTCCTCTGGGTCAGCGCCACCCTGTCCAACGATGTCAACCTCTACCGGGACGCCAGGCTCCTGTCTTCGAGCCGACGTGAATTCTTCGATGCCGGCCTCCTCCCCGAGCTTCTTGACGGCGAGATCTATTACAGATTGCGCCGGGAGAAGGCCCCCTTCTGGACCCAGAGAAAGCGGATCGGGGGGTATTCCTTTCAGACGCTGACGGTCCCCTACGATTTTCGCGGCTCCACGTTTCTGGTCTCCCTCCCCTTCCCGTTCGAGAAGCAGGAGGCGGCGCGGGCCGCGGGCGAACTCGTGGAATTCCTGTTCCTGATCTCCATCTTCTTCGCCGGCCTGGTCTTCCTCTTTGCCAGGGCGATCCGGGTGATGATCGTCGTCCCCGTCCGCAAGCTCCTCGCGGGGACGCACGAGGTCAGTCTCGGCAATCTTGAGGTCACGATCGACCACCCGTCGCAGGACGAAATGATGACCCTCGTCGACGGCTTCAACGCCATGGTTCGCAGCCTCAAAGCCCATCAGCAGGAACTGGCGGAGATGGGCAAGAAGGTCGCCTGGGCGGAGATGGCCCGAAAAGTGGCCCATGAGATCAAGAACCCCCTCACCCCAATCCAACTGTCGGCCGAACACATCCTCAAGGTCTATGAGGACCGGGGGGGGGACTTCGGCAAGACCCTCAAGGAATCCATCTCCTACATCATCGGCGAGGTGGAGAACCTGCGCCGGATATCCCAAGAGTTCATGGAGATCGCCAGGGACACGACCCTCCGCAAGGAGCCCTGTGACCTCAAGGAGGTCCTGGAGGGAATGCTCGCGCCCTACAAAAAGCTCCTAGCCTCGAGGATCCGTTTTCGAGAGACCTACGAGGGCACGGATTTCAGCTGTATGGCCGACGCGGCCAAGCTCGGAACGGCGTTCCGGAACATCGTCACCAACGCTATCGAAGCGGTCAAGGAAACTGGCGAGATCACGGTCCTTGTCCGGCGCGGAGATCAAGGCTTGACGGTCTCGATCCGGGACTCGGGGCCGGGCATGTCCAAGGAGGTCCTGGACAAGATCTTCGAGCCCTATTTCTCAACCAAGACCGCCGGCACGGGCCTGGGCCTCCCCATCGCCAAGAAGATCATCGAGGACCACGGCGGGTCGGTCCGGGTCGTCAGCGGGATTGGCCGGGGGACGACCGTTACCGTCGATCTGCCCTGAGCTCCCTGGAATTTTTCCAGGTTTTATGGAAGAATAGCCTCCTCGGGAAAGGAAACGCGACATGGCCAAAGTCCTCGTGACCTATTTCAGCCTGACCGGAAACACAGAGAAGATCGCGGAAGCCATCCATGGCTCCATCGGCCAGGACAAGGTCATCCTTCCGATGGACAAGGTCGAGGACATGGGGTCCTATAGCCTGATCTTCATCGGCTTTCCGGTCCAATCCCACAGCCTCCCCTACAAAGCCGAAGTGTTCCTGAAAAAGGTCCCCGCCGGAAAGAAGATCGCCCTGTTCTCCACTCATGGTTCACTCCCGGGAATACGGCTTTCTCGGGAGGCGCTGGAATACGCGTCCATCCTGGTGGCCAAGGCCAAGCTCCTCGGAACGTTCGCCTGCCGGGGCAAGGTATCGATGCAGGCGCTCGAAGTCCTGAGCCGGTCGCCCGAACATGAGGCGTGGGCGGACATGGCGGCCTCGGCGAGCACGCACCCCGACGCGCATGACATCGCTGACGCCAGGGCCTTCGCCAAATGGGTCCTGACGATGAGCGCCCACGGGCTCTATTGAGCCGCCGGCCTCACCTCACACCGGGATCCTTCTGATCCTTTCGAATCCCGACACTCCCACGAACTCGAGAGGTTCTTCCTTCTCGATCTCATCGAAGAGCAGGTTCAGGCCGAGCGTATCGCTCGAGACGTGGCCGGCGACGATCACGTTCAGGTTGGCCTTCTTAGCTTTGTCGAGGGCTTCCTCGCTGAAGTGCATCCCCACGAGGGTGCTCACTCCGGCGGCCGCGTATCGTTCGAAGATGTCCTTGGAGCCTTCGGTCCCGCCTGTCATGTCCACAAATATCCGGCCGCATCTGTTGCTCTCCGAGCCGCTGACGATTTTCGGCGGGGCGTTCCTCCGGGAAGAGTTCCGGTATTCGGGGACCTCCTTCAGGAGCTTGACGAGGTCCCCCAGGGTGCGGGGGGTTTTTTCCTGGAAGAGCTTCGTCAGAAAGTTGGTGACACAGTTGTCGGCGGGCGTGTGGATGCACATCATCGGCAGGCCGAGCGCCTTGGCCGCGTCGACCGTTCTCTCGTGGTTAATCGGGAGCATGCGGCGCTCGATCTCCCCGATCCTCTTTTCCATCAGCTGCTCGGCGACGCTGACGGGGACCCCGTAAGCGGCCAAGAGGTCGGCCTGGAGCTTCATCACATCATGGAGCCCGGCCAGGGCGTATCCCTCCGGGTGGTGGGCGATGATGAGATCTATCTTCTTTCCCTCGTCCCTGTTCAAGAGATAGGCCAGAAGGACCTCTCCCACTTCCATGTCGATGCCCACGATCGCCTTTTTCACCCCGATATCCTGAGACCCGTTTAGGACGCGTGTGTCGGCGAACGGGTTGAAAAGCCTGTCCCGGTCGAAATCATTTTTCTCGTCCTCGGGAAGCTTGTCGAACCTCTCTTTTTCTTCCCCGAGAAGCCTCCGGACTTCCTCCCGGCCCCTCAAGTCGTTGGCGATCCCCGTCTCGACGGACTTCCTGTAAAGGGCTTCAAGTTTCATGGTGATCTCCTTTCTTGATCAGCGAGGCCAGGGCGGCGGCCTTGGAGGCCAGTTCTTCGGCCCGTCGCTTCGCTTCTAAAGATTCTTCCGCGTCCGGGCGCTTCTCGTCCTCGAAGATGGCCGCCCGGTACATCATCAAGCGGGCCGTTTCGATCGCCGATAGGACATCGGCCAGCTCCTGGTCGAACGCAACGCCGCGATGAGCGGACGCCTCCAGGCCGTTCCGGCCAAAGGCCCTTCCGAAGCATGACGCCAACAAGCCTTGGGCCGATCCCAGGTAAGCGGCGGAGCTCCGAAGCTCCGGGCTCAAGCCCCCGAAAAGCCTTCCCGCGGCCGGCCCCGGTCCCGCGGCGGGGAGGCATTTCAAGATCTCCTCGAGGGCCATGACCGTTTCCACGGCTGAGAGCGGAACGCCCCCGTCTATCTCCGGACGCCCCCCCCTTTCCTGTATGAATTTCCCCAGCTTCAGGACAAGGGCTTCCGCGATCTCCCTGTCCGAAGCCCCCACGGCACGCCGGGACGGAACTTCCAAGGCGACGAAGCCCCGGATGGTCTCCTTGAGGGCTTTCTGCGCCGGTGTCAAAAGGTAATCCATGGCCGCCATCATGTTAATTCGCCCCGCCCGGCCGAATCAAGTGAATTCTCGGGCCGCCGGGGAATTGACAGGGGCGGCGAAATCGTTTACTTTGAATCCTATGATCCGGGCGCTCTTCCGTCTCGTCTTTATCGTCTTCGTCCTCTACCTCATATATGCGGTCGTCAGGTTCTTTCAGACCATAGGCAAGTCCATGCCGTCACGGAATGAACAGGGGCCGGTCCAGGGGACCATGGTCAAGGACGAATTCTGCAACATGTATCTCCCCCGGAACGAAGCCGTCCGGGAGGTCCGCGACGGCAGGGAATACTTCTTTTGTTCCGACGAATGCCGGAAAAAATTCTTCGAGGCTAATAAGCCGTGAACTCGATCCGGAAATCCTCGTAGTCCCCGCGATAGTCCTCCCAAAGGATGTCCAGGTCATCAACATTGGCCATGCGGGGCCCTTGGCGTAGAACTCCGAGGAAACCTTCGAGATAGGCTTTCTCGCCCTCCGCCATGATCTCGACGCGGCCGTCGCGCAGATTTCTCACCCAGCCCGTCACCGGGATCTCGGCCGCTCGACGCTCGACGAAATATCGATAAGCCACCCCTTGGACGCGGCCTGAAACGAAGACATGAACGCGGGAGAGCATTTCAATAGGTTTTCATTTTAACATACCGGGTTCGATTTTGGCCATTGATTCCTATAATCGCCTATAGGATTCTTTCTTCTCAAGCGATGACGCCGACTTCTGGTCATACCCGGAATTCCGACTCACGTCCTATCTGCAATTTTGCGTTGACTTCAGGAACGGTGTGCCCTTACAATCGTGAGGTCCGAGCCGGCCGCGAACATGAAGAAGATCCTTCTTTCCGTCACGGGCTATGACCCTTCCGGCGGGGCCGGCGCCATCCTGGACGTCCGGGTCTTCGAGAGCTTGGATTTCCAAGGCATGGCTGTCCTGACGGCCCTGACCGTCCAGAACACCCGGAAGGTCCAAAACGTCCTTCCGTTCGCGCCCCGCACGCTCATGGCCCAGTATGCGACCCTTTCCCGGGACGTTTCCTTCGCCGGGATCAAAGCGGGTATGCTCGGCTCAATAAAGAACGTCCCGCTGCTCGCCCGGATCCTCGCGAAGCACCCGGACCTGCCCAGGGTCGTTGACCCGGTCTTGGGTGCGAGCTCAGGGGTCCCGCTCCTGGAGGAGGATGCCATCCCCTCTTTGCTCAAGGCCGTCCGCGGCCATGCCTCCCTGCTCACGCCCAACATGAAGGAGGCTTCTCTCATGGCCGGGATCCTGGTCGCCTCCCCTCAAGACATGCGCGAAGCCGCCAGAATCCTGTTTGAACGGACGAAGATCCCATGTCTGGTCAAGGGCGGACATCTGGAGAAAAGCGCCATCAATATCCTCTACGATGGCCATCGGACGGTCGTCTACGGGCACGAAAAGCTCAGGAAGGACGTCCACGGCACAGGTTGTTTCCTCTCTGCGGCCATCCTTGCGTATCTTGCCCGCGGCCTCTCGCTTGAAAGGGCTTGCGGCCGGGCGGCCGATCTCACTCATGAGGCCATAAAAAAGGCGATCAAACCCGGCAAAGGACGAAGCCTATTTGTTTTTTAACTATGCTTCTCTTATACGTTTTGTCTGGGTTGGGGTCTTGGAGGGGATAGCCGGACCGTCCCGTCCAAGCTGTTGACCCGGTCCACGCCAAACGCACGAGAACGCTAATTATTTCATGATCGCCCGGAAGCGTTCCGGGTCGATATTGCCTCCGCTAACGACACAGACAACATTCCGCCCCGCGAAGCGCCCAGGGTCCGTGAGCACACCGGCCAAAGCGACCGCCCCGGCGCCCTCGACGATCCTGCCGTGCGCTTCATGGATCGCGGCCATGGCTTCGACGATCGTCCCCTCTTCGACCAGGACCCATTCGTCTACATACTTTTGACAAAGAGGAAATGTGATCGATCCGGCTTCGATGCCGCCCGCGAGCGCGTCGGCAAACGTGGGCTTCTCGGCGAACGCGACGAGCTCCGCGGCCTCAATGGAGGCCTTCATGAAGGCCGAGGTCCCGGGCTCGACGCCCACGATCCGGATCGCCGGGTTCACGGACTTGGCGTAGGCGCCTATTCCGGCAATGAGCCCTCCTCCTCCCACGGGAACGACTATGTCCTGGACATCAGGCAGGTCCTCGAGGACCTCGACGCCGACCGTCCCCTGCCCCGCCACGATATCGAAGTCGTTGTATGGCGAAACATAGACCCGCCCGGATTCCTCCGCGAAGCCGCGCGCGTGGACCTCCGTCTTTTCGCAATCATCCCCGAAGAACCGGAGGTTGACGCCCATGGCCTCGATCTTCTTGCGCTTGACCTCCGTGACGGTCTCCGGCAGGAAGAGGATGAGGTCCACGCCTTCGAGTCCGGATGCGTGACCGATGGCTAGTCCGTGGTTTCCGGTGGAGGCCGAAACGACACCGGCCTTTCTCTCCCGGGGCATCAGCGAACGAAGCTTATTCAGGGCGCCCCTGAGCTTGAACGAACCGGTGATCTGCTCGTTCTCCCATTTGAAATGGAGCCTCGCGCCCGTCCGGCGAGCCAGATCGTCCGAGCCTTCGATAGGAGTCCGGCGAATGCCCGAACGGATCCGTTCATGGGCTTGCATCACGCGGTCGGCCAGGTCAAACGTCATGATCATCCTCCTCTTCCCGTTCCGGACATGTCCTCGTAACCAGTATTCTATTGGAACCACGGGCAAAAATAAATTAAAATAAGAGAACGATGACGCGTTATCACATCGGCACCGCCGGCTGGAGCTACGAGGATTGGGAAGGCATCGTCTATCCCCCCGGCAAAGCGCGCGGTTTTCATCCTCTCCTTTTCCTCGCGGAGTACATCAATATCGTCGAGGTCAACAGCACGTTCTACCGCCCGGCCCCGGCCGCCATGGCGGTTTCCTGGCTCAAGAAGGTCGAGGGATTCCCAGACTTCCTGTTCGCCGTCAAGCTCCACCAGATCTTCACCCACAAGCGGAAGAATTACAAGCAGAAGGACGTCGACGATTTCCGGAAAGGGATCGATCCTCTCCAATTGAAACGGCGACTGGCCGCCGTCCTGCTCCAATTCCCCTGGTCCTATCTCAACATTCCTGAAAACATGGACTACCTGGCCGGGCTTTTCGCGCTGTTCGCGGATTATCCCCTGGCCCTCGAGGTCCGCCACTCTTCCTGGGAGACTCCCGAGTTCTTCAGGCTCCTTGAG
>JALHVH010000048.1 GCA_022867105.1 Candidatus Aminicenantota bacterium | reverse complement strand
GGCGTGAATGAGAGCGCTGACTGGAGTCGGACCTTCCATCGCGTCGGGAAGCCAGACGTAAAGAGGAACCTGGGCCGATTTCCCAGTCGCACCGATGAAGAAAAGAACAGCGGCCAGGGTGGCCATTCCGGCCGGGAACCGCCCGCCCATCACGTTCGCGGTAAGATCCTGGAACTCGGCGCTTCCCGTCACCGCCAGGACGAGGAAAATGCCGACGAGGAAGGCCGTGTCTCCGATCCGGTTGACGAGGAAGGCCTTCTTGCCCGCGGCCGCGGCGGCAGGCTTCTCGAACCAGAACCCGATGAGGAGATACGAGCAGAGCCCGACGCCTTCCCAGCCGACGAACATCAGGACGACGTTGGACGCCAGGACGAGGATCAGCATAAAAAAAGTGAAAAGGTTGAGGAGCCCGAAGAACCGGGCCGGCGACCGGTCCTTGGCCATGTAACCCGCGGAATAGACGTGGATCAGGAAGCCGACCCCGGTCACGACAAGGGCCATGATCGCCGCCAAGGGATCGAACGTGAAAGCTGCCCGAGCCGAGAACGAGCCGCTCACGATCCAGGAAAAGAGCTCCTTCACGATGGGAGCGGATCCGTGTCCCGGGCCGAGCAACCCGATCGAGGTCAGAAGGGAAAGGGCGAAAGCGGCGAGTACGGACAGGCAGGCTTGAACGGCGATCCATCTCCTGGAAAGACGGCCGCCGAAGAGTAATAAGAGCAGGGCGCTCAGTCCCGGGACGAACGGAGCGAGCCAGAAGAGTTCTGTCATCTCAGCCTTTCATGACGTCAAGGTCGTCGCTCTGAATGCTTTTTTTTCGCTTGAAGACGACGAGGATGATCGCCAACCCTACGGCGGCCTCGGCGGCGGCGACCGTGACCACGAAGAGGACAATGACCTGCCCGTCCAGGGAGGCCGTTGATTTGGCGAATGTGAGGAAGGCCAGATTGGCGGCATTTAGCATGACCTCAACGGCCATGAACATGGTGATGAGGTCGCGCTTGATGAAGAACGCGACAACACCGAGGACGAACAGGACGATGGAAAGGACGAGGAAGAATGCCGTCGGGATCATTTCGGCCCTTTTTTCCCGGCCAGGGAAATCGCGCCCGTCAAGGCTGCGATGATGAGGATGGACGTGATCTCAAGAGGGTAGAGGTATTTCTCAAAGAGGAGCGACCCCAGGCGGGCCGTTTCCGCGCCTCCGACCGGACCGGCGTTCCCCATCCCCGGGAGAATCCCCCTTACGGCCAGGAGGAGTTCGGCAAACAGGATTATCGCCAAGACCGCGGCTAAGATGCCGACCGATTTTTTCTTTTCAATGCCACGGCCGTCCCTCTGGTCAATCATCATGATGACGAACACAAAGAGGACCATAATGGCCCCCGCATAAATCAGGACCTGGACGGCGGCCACGAAGGGAGCGTCGAGGAGCCCGAAAACGCCGCCCAGGGCCGCGAAGGCCAGAACCAGGAAGAGAACGCTGTGGGCCCTGTCCCTGGAGACGATCATTCCCACGACACCCCCCGCGGACAAGATGGCCAGGATGAAGAAGAGGAGCAATGCCATGGCTGATTTTTCCCCCTCTATTAAAAGGTGACCCGGGAACAAAGTCAAGACAAAGTGCCCGGGCTTTTTTTCCCTTTGACAATCCGATCCGATTTGTTATAATGAG
>JALHVH010000371.1 GCA_022867105.1 Candidatus Aminicenantota bacterium | reverse complement strand
GCAAGGAGCACGCCCTCTACTATGGCCTGGATGGAGATATTCGCGCACCCTTTGCTCAGGACACCATCGAGATTTTGCGGAAGGCAGGCATCACCATCACTTCGACGATCGTGTGCATGTTTGTCGAGTCATTGGAAGGGCTACCGCGCTTCAAGGCCGCAGTTGCACGGACGGATGTCGGGGGCTTTCTCCTTCCTTCTCAGGCCGAGTTTCTGCGCAAAAGTCTGGAAAAGCCGTCAGACCAGGCAGCATCAAACGATCCATATCTTAAGGTAAGCCTGGCCAATACAGCGGCTGCCCATAAGGCAGGAATAAGGATCGTCGCCGGAACCGACTACTATTTCCTTGTGCCCGGCCTACACTGGGAGCTGGAGTTGCTCGTAAAGGCCGGACTCTCTCCCTTGGAAGCATTACGCACGGCGACGAGTAACGCAGCCGCCGTGCTGGGGGTTGAGGGCCGGCTCGGATGCATTTCACCCGGCGCCGTCGCTGACCTGGTCGTTCTTGAGGCCGATCCGCTCGAAGACATCCGCAACACGCAAAAAATATATGCCGTCATCCAGGGGGGCAGGATCATTGATCGCGCCTCACTCCTGAATTGGGAAGAGAAGAAGATCACCGACCCTGATTTTTGATGGATTTTTGAGGGTTTTTTGCCCCAGCATGCTCTTCCGCCGACGCTTATTGCGGCGTTTGACATGGCCGCGCGGCCGGCGATATATTATCGACATGGTGATGAGGGGAGATTCAAGGGCTAGAGTGATTATCTCCCGCACCGCGCAAAGAGCAATTTCCTATCAAGGCCTATGTAAACACCCGCGTCCTGCTTTGGGAATCGTCGCATTGCTCATATTGCCGCTTCTTTTCGCCCAATGCCGGAGCGGACATCGCACGGTCCTGGAACTTGAGTTTCATGAAGGCACGGATATGGAAGCGTCGCCGTCGCCGGACGGCCGCTATCTGGCGCTTCAATTATGGTCACAGATATGGATCCTGGATATGAGCAACGGAAACGCGCGCCTGCTCACGGATGCCATCACTCGTCCCGATGAACATATATCTCCACGCTGGTCACCCGATAGAGCATCCATAGTCTTTTCTTCTCTTCGATCAGATGGGGGGCTCTTTGTCGTACCCATCTCCGGAGGCAAGCCGCGGCAGCTCACTTTCCACGAATTTGACTTCCAGCCGAATTGGTCTCCAGACGGTCGCACCATAGTTTTTTGGGGGGCGGGCCGCGGAGGCCTGTGGACGGTCCCTGCCCAAGGAGGAAGCCCGCAGAAGATCAATTCAGAAGCAGAGGAAGCTCAGTCTCCTGCATGGTCACCCGACGGGAAATGGATCGCTTGTATCTGGCGGGGTGGCGTTGCCGTCATGGCTTCCGACGGAGGCTCTGTTCGGCAAGTTACAAAAGGACCGGACGACCTAGCACCTTCGTGGTCGCCCGACGGCCGGCAGCTCTTTTTTCTATCGCCAAAGGCCGGCGAGCTGCAGATCTGGTCCGTGCCTGTAGGGGGAGGCGACCCTGTCCAATTGACCGATGAACATGATCTCGCCGACTATGCGCCACAGTGGATACCGCACAAAAACCTCCTGTCATATGTCGCAGGAGGGAAGATCCGCACCTTGGATACGAAAAGCGGGGCGCGCGGTACTATCCCCTTTTCCGCCCGGATAACATTAGCGCGAAAAAACTACAAGCAAATATCTCCGGCACTCCCTGCCCCCGGCCAACGGCTGCCCGTCCGCAGCATTTGTAGTCCAGTGTCATCACCTGACGGCCGGCTGATCGCCTTCTCGGCTCTTGGCGATATCTGGCTCAGACACGCGGACGGCAAGGCGGAACAACTCACATCAGGACCTGAGGATGATGCGGACCCGGCTTGGTCTCCGGACGGCTCCGAGCTAGCGTATGTCTCGAATCGCAGCGGGGACTATCAGGTGTGGGCACTGGATCTTGCCGGCCGAGCGAGACGACAGGTTACGACCTTGGCGGGCGATGCCCTGACGCCAATTTGGCAGCCGTCCGGAGAAAATATCGTCTTTGTCCGGAGTTCATGGTGGCGGCAGACGCTCTGTGTTGTTCCGGCGTCCGGCGGCGATCAGCGGACAATCGTTCCTGCGGGAGCGGCGCGGATAACGCCGTTGGGCTGGTTTCCGGAAGATCAAAGCTTGGTCATTGAGCAATTGGTCAGTGACTCAAAGACGCAGATCCTGAGGAGTACGATCAACCGTGTCCGTCTTGACGGCAGTGCCGTCTCCTGGACCATGGACCTGCCGGATCAGGTTGATTTCGCTGCCCTTTCGACCCAGGGCGACACGCTGGCTTATGTTTCAAACGGGGAGCTCTGGATTCAGGATTTGGTGTCTGAGAAGGGATCCGGACAACGTCTCATTCAGGGGCCCGCCTTTTTCCCCGCTTGGTCGCCGGACCGCGCCTTGCTGTTTGTCAGCTCGGGAAAACTCATGCGGGTCGACGCCCGCACCGGAGAACAAAGAACTCTTCCTGCCCAGCTTTCTTACGAAATTCCGCGCGTCCGTGAATCTTTGCTGCTCCATAACGCTCGGCTGCTCACACCGGAGCCGCGCGAGGGCCTATGGGACGTGTTATTGCGGGATGGACGGATCCAATCCCTTCGCCCGGCCGGAACGCAACCTGCGCCCGCGGATCGGATCATGGATCTTGAAGGAAGGACGGTCATTCCCGGATTGATCAACCTTCACGAGCACCTGTACCGCGGCCATCCCATGGAGGGCTTTCTCTATTGGGGCAACACATCGGTCGCAAGCGCCGGTGACGAGGGCCACTGGTCCGTCGCACAGCAGGAAGCGATTTACAGCGGGCGCCGGCAAGGCCCGCGTCTTTTTCCCTCCGGCGGGTTTATGGCGCCGACCCATGTGAAAGCCGTTCCCGAAAACCTACGGGTGAGGACCACGGAACAGCTCCGACGGTACATGGATCATCTGAGCGGGCTCGGTGCTACGCAGATTAAGGCCTCGCCCTCTGACCGCCGCGAGCCCTGGGTTGAGGCGGAATGTATCGAGGCCGCGCACCGGCAAGGGCTGCCGGTTCTCTCGCACTATTTGCGCCCGGCGTCGGTGGCCGCCGGCTTGGACCGCAAGGAGCACGCCCTTTACTATGGACAGAACGAGCGTCTATTCCCATCCTTTGCCCAGGACACCATCGAGATCTTGCGGAGAGCCGACATCAGCATCTGTTCGACGATTGTGGCATTTTTCGTCGGGTCGTCGGAAGGGCACCTGCGCTTCAAGGCCGCACTGGCACAGGCGGATGTCGCGGATTTTCTCCTTCCTTCTCATGCCGAGCGCCTACGCAAAAGTGCGGAAAGTCCGTCAAACGCAGACCGGACGGCATTAATGGATCGATTTCTAGAGGTATACCTGGCCAATATAGCGGCCGCCCATAAGGCTGGAATAAGGATCATTGCCGGAACCGACATTTTTTTCCTTCCGCAAGGCTTACACTGGGAGCTGGAGTTGCTCGTAAAGGCCGGACTCTCTCCCTTGGAAGCATTACGCACGGCGACGAGTAACGCAGCCGCCGTGCTGAGGGTTGAGGGCCGGCTCGGATGCATTTCACCCGGCGCCGTCGCTGACCTGGTCGTGCTTGAGGCCGATCCGCTCGAAGATATCCGCAACACGCAAAAAATCTATGCCGTCATCCAGGGGGGCAGGATCATTGATCGCGCCGCACTCCTGAATTGGGAAGAGAAGAAGATCACCGACCCTGGTTTTTAGTGCGCCGTCCCTGAAAACAATGTTTTTATAGCGCGTCGGCCAGAGTCCTGGCTCGCGACAACCTGGCCATGAGCGCCAACCTCGGCGCTTGGATATTGATCTTAGACGAGAATCCGATCGGGCCGATCCGCTTGGCCTTTTCTCTCAGCAGGACGATGTACTTGCCGCTGTCGCGCCAAGGCTTGATCGCCCGAATCCGTCCGTATTTTCCCCCCTGGAGAAATCCGTGGAAATAGGAAAACAGGTACAGTGTAGTCCATCCGTACTGCAACGGCGTGCAGAAAGTGTCATGGAGTAGAACGGGGTCTATATATTTTGGGATGTGTTGAGTAATCTGGTCTGACCAATACTTAACCAGACAGCGAGTGTCAAATTATGTTCGTTC
>JALHVH010000047.1 GCA_022867105.1 Candidatus Aminicenantota bacterium | reverse complement strand
CGCCCTGGCCTCAGCCCTCAAGGAGAAACGTTTTTCCGTTCAGGGGACGCGCGGCTGGAACGAGGCCGAGTTCACCTGCGGCGGGGTGGATGCCCGCGAGGTCGATCCCCGGACGCTTGAATCCAAGCTTCGGAAAGGATTCTACCTGGCCGGAGAGGTTCTGGACGTCCAGGGCGGGCGGGGAGGGTTCAACCTGGCCTGGGCCTGGGCATCCGGCTTCGTCGCGGGCCTCGCGTCTTGAGAGGTTTCCACTAGTCGCCTTCGGCGACATGGCCGGGCTCAAGGCCCGGGCCGGGGGCGATCAATCCTTGGAAGGTATCTTTCTGGAGCTGACGGAGACATGAGCCGCTTAGGCGCCCTAAGTATCCCGCGATCGAGGTTTGAATCAGGCCTTGGGGAGGCGGTAGATACCGATGGATCAACGATGGGAAAAGTCAAACGTCCGGGAGCACGGCCTAAAGTTTACGGCTCTTTGACGCGAAGGATGTAGATATTATCTTTTTTCAGGAACGTTTCGACGCGGACGACCTCGAATCCGGCATCGGCGGCCTGCTTCCGGAGCGCTTCCTGCGAGGTCGATTCCTTCTGGAACTCCGCGCCGCTCTTATCCGGATCGTGTTCGACGACCGCCACGATCGCCCCGGGCTTGAGGCCCGGGATGAGGTTCCTAAGAAGGACCACGGGCCTGGCCAGGTGATGGTAGGTGTTGACCATGAAGACCATGTCCAGGCTCCCGGCCGGGAAGAGCGGGTCGTCCATCCTGCCGAGAATGATGACGACGTTCCCAATTCCATCCCTCTGGCACCGTTCCCTCAGGTAGGCCAGGCTCCCGGCGTCGATATCGTTGGCGTAGACCTTTCCTGCCGGGCCCACGTTGCCCGCGAGGAGCACGGTGTAGCGACCCCGGCCGGCTCCGATCTCACCGATAACCATTCCCGGCTTGACCCCGATGGCCTCCATGACCTTGTCGGGAGGCTGGAGGTCATTGAAGCGCTTCTCCCAGGCGTCGGCAGGATTGACCTGTTCTTGGAGACCAGCCGGCCCGGATAAAACAATAACGGCCATGAGGACGGATAAGACGGACCTGGAAATCGTCATTGGGGCTTCTTCAGCTTCCGAAACATTATAACGCAATTCGCGCCGCTAATAAAAGCCTTTCCGGTCGACTCAAAATTGCCAATAGGACGCGGGTCGGAATTTCGGGTATTGCCAGAAGTCGGTGTCATCACTTGGGAAGAAAGAACCCGATCGGCGATTTTGGGAGGCGCCTCACTTTGCGGATTTGATTTCGTCCCAAATCTTCACATACAGGGCGTTGGCCGCGCCTAGGTCGGCGAAGATCTCACTCCTGGCCCTCAACTCCGGGGGCATGAAGACCGCCGGGTTGTCCCGCAATTCGGCCGGGAGGAGCGCGTAGCCTTCCCTGTTGGGGCAGAGGTAGCTGAGGAAGACCGTGTTCTCGGCGGCCGTCCGCGGGTCATGCAGGAAGTTGATGAAGGCGTGGGCCAGCCGTACCTCCCCGGCCGTCTTCGGGATGACCAGGTCATCCACGGAAATGGCGGTGCCCTCCCTCGGGATGGCGAACGCGACGTCGGGGTTCTCCCGCTGGACCTGGAGGATGTCGCCGGAGTAAGAGTGGACGAGGAGGAACTCGCCGGACGCGATGCCGGTCTTGTACTGCTCGTTCTCGAACTTGGCGATGCGGGCCCTCCAACGCAGCACGACTTCTTTGGCCTGTCTCAGCTCGCGTGGATCCGTGCTGTTCAGGCTGTAACCCAGGGACTTGAGCCCGGCCCCGATCGTCTCCCGCATGTCGTTCAGCAGGGTTATCCGGCCTTTAAGGTCCGCCCGGTCGAACATCGACCAGGAGGGAACGAAGTCCGCGACCTTGCTCTTGAGGTAGGCGAGGCCGGTGTTCACGATCATGTAGGGGACGGAGTGGTGCATCGTCTTGTCGATCGCGATCTCGAGGTACTCCGGATCGACGTGGGCTGCGTTGGGGAGCAGGCCGTGGTCGAGCGGCTGGAGCATCTCCTGGGAGTTCATGAGGCTGACCATGTAGCTCGAGGGGGTCAGCAGGTCGTAGCCGGCGGCGCCCGCCTTGAGCTTGGCATACATCGCCTCGTTGGAGTCGAAGGTGTCGATGACCACCCGGCAGCCGTTCTCCCGCTCAAAACGGCGGATGATATCCGGCTTGAAATAATCCGCCCAGGTGTAGATGTTGAGGACGGGCTTTGACCGCCCGCAGCTCACGAAAGAGGCGGCCGCGGCCAGCACGAGGAGGACCCGGGTCGGGCGCTTTTTCATAGTTCACCCCTTGGAACGGGAGATCCTCTGGCTCACGGCCACCGCGGTGAACGTGACCGTCAACAGGATGGTCGACAGGGCGTTGATGAGCGGAGGCGACCCGTATTTGATCATGCTGTAGATGCGGATGGGCAGGGTGGTCGAACCCGGACCGGCTACGAAGAACGTGATGACGAAATCGTCGATGGACAGGGTGAAGGCGAGGAGCGCCCCGGCCAGGATCCCCGGCGCGAGGAGCGGCAAAAGGACCTTCCGGAGGGTCGTTCCCCAACCGGCGCCCAGGTCCTGGGCGGCCTCAACGACGGCGAAATCGAAGTCCTGGAGCCTCGCCAGGACCGTCATGGCCACGAAGCTGACGCAGAACGTGACGTGGGCCAAGAAGATCGTCCCAAGCCCCAGGCGGACGCCCGCCGCCGCAAAGGCCATGAGGAGACTGATCCCCATCAGGATCTCCGGGACGACGAGCGGCGTATAGACGAGGCCGTAGTGAAAGCGCTGGAGGCGGCTCCGGGCGAAGCGGTGGAGGGCGAAGGCGGCCGTCGTGCCGAAGACGACGGACAACGCCGTGGCCCCGAGAGCGATGACCAGGGAGTTCCGCGCGGCCCGCCAGATCTCCGGTTCGTGGAGGAGACGGGCGTACCACCCCAGCGAGAAGCCCTGCCAGCCGGTGCTGAAGCGCGAGGCGTTGAAGGAGTTGGCGACGAGGATGATGATGGGGAGATAGAGAAAGAACAGCACCGCGATCGTGACGAGGAGAGGCAATCGGCTGCGTTTCATGCGTTCTCCTACAAGATCTCCGGCCGCTCGTCCTTGGGTTGAAGGAACAGGACGGCGGCGAGCGGCGCCAGGACCGACAGGATGAGCACCGCGGATATGGCGCTGGCTAGGGGAAGGTTGCGGTCGACAAAAACCCGCTGGGCGATCTTGTTGCCGATGAGCTCTCCGCCGGGCCCGCCGACGATGTCGGGGATGATATAGGAGCCGAGCGCCGGGATGAAGACAAACAGGACGGCCGTGAAGAGGCCGCGCCGGATCCCGGGCAGGAAGATCCTGCGAAAAGCCTGGAACCTTCTGGCCCCCAGGTCGCGGGCGGCTTCCAGGAGCTGGAAGTCGAACTTGTCGGCGGCGGCGTAGATGGGGAGGATGGTGAACGGCAGGAACGTGTAGACCGAGACCAGGACGACGGCGCCGGCGTTATAGAGGAGCGAAGTCTGGGGTCCGGCCAATCCCAGGAAAACGAGGATGTGCTTGATGGGCCCCTCAGGATGGAGGAGAACCTTCCAGGCAAAGACCCGGATGAGGAAGTTCGTCCAGAAGGGGATGATGATGAGCATCAGGAATAGATTTCGCCATTTCAGGGAAACGCGGGCGAGGTAGTATCCGATGGGGACGGCCAGGAGCAGGCAGATGACGGTCGTCACGAGGCTGATCTCCAGGGTGCGCCGGGCGACTTCCAGATAGGAAGGATCGGCCAGCCGGCGGATGTTCTCGAGCGTCCAGCCTTGGCCGATGCCCCCGTAAGGATTCGCCGGCCGCAGGGCGAGGACGAAAACGAGAAGCGTCGGGAAGAGGAAAAAAAGACCCAACCAGAGGAGCGAAGGAGAGGAAACGAGCGCTTCCTGAAGCTTCTTTCGGGTGCCCGTCTTCATCCGCCGGCGCCGCTAACCCTTTCCGTTCCCGCCGCCGGATTCGCCCACCTTGCGCGGCGGAACGACCAACAGGTCCTCGTCCACTTCCCGGTATCGCTCGAGCATGAATCCGTCGTCGCCGTGCCACCAGATCCAGACGGGGTCGTTCCAGCGTATGGGCTTCTCGTCGAGGAAAAAACGCGAGTGCTGGCGCAGGACCTGGACGCGCAGTTCGCCGGCCCGCACCCAGTATTTGGTCGTCGAACCGAGATAGATCACGTCCTCGACGACGGCGGGCATCATGTTCCGAAGGCGCTCTTCCTGGGGCTTGTCCCGCGAGATATGGACCTTCTCAGGGCGGATGCTCAGGAAGACCGGGTTCCCGGGCCGGATGGACTTGTCGTTGAAACAGATGATGCCGGAGACGCCGGCGATCTCGAGCCGGCTGTACTCGCCATCCTCGAGGCCGGTGACCTCTCCTTCCAGGAAATTCGTGTCGCCGATGAAGGCGGCCACAAAGCTTGTCCGCGGCGCCTCGTAGATCTCCACGGGCGTCCCGACCTGCTCTATCCGTCCGGACTCCATGACCGCGATCCGGTCGCTGAGGCCCATGGCTTCTCCCTGGTCGTGGGTGACGTAGAGGAACGTGATCCCGACCTCGTCGTGGATCATGTCCAGCTCGATGAGCATTCTCTGCCGGAGCTTCAAGTCGAGGGCGGCCAGGGGCTCGTCGAGGAGCAGGACTTGAGGTTTGTTGATGAGCGCCCGGGCGATGGCCACGCGCTGTTTCTGGCCGCCGGAGAGAAGGTCGGGCTTTTTATCCGCCTGGTCCGTCATCCGGATGAGATGCAGCATCCTTTCGACCTCGGATTCGATCTCGGGCTTCGGCCTTTTCGCGACGCGCAGGCCGAAGGCGATGTTCTCCCGGACCGTCATGTGGGGAAAAAGGGCGTAGCTCTGAAAGATGGTGTTGACCTGGCGCTTGTTCGGGGGGAGATCGGTGATATCCCGGCCGTCGAGGAGGATCCGGCCTTTGTCCGGACGTTCAAACCCGGCCGCGAGCCGGAGCATCGTGGTTTTGCCGCACCCACTCGGGCCGAGGAGGGAAAAGACTTCCCCCTTCCTGATCTCGAGGGCTACAGCGGCGACGGCCTGGATCGTTCCGAACTTCTTGGAGACGTCATGAAATTCCAGGAACTCGCTCAACCGCCGGCACTCCTCTTCCGAACTTGTCAACGAAGATTTTTATTATGTCGAAAAGGCCGGGGATTTACAAGATGGAATTCGGGCCCGGCGAGAAAATAGGGACACAATACCAATTTCCGAATTCGTGAATTCTCCCCTTGAAAACTCGGCGTTTCAGGAAATTCGGAAATTGGTATTGTGTCCCCGATTTAGGCCGGATTGCCCCTCCGTGTCAACTCATTTAACCATGTTACCGAAACAGTAGTCATTACGTCACCGAAAATGATACCGAAGAAGGGTCGAGCTTTTTTCCATTGACTCGCTCCTTGCGCTCCAGTCTCATCACCGGTTGGAAGAAGTTCTTGTAGAGCCGCAACTCGTTTCTGTACAGGTCATTGATCAGGTCAAGCTCTGCGGAGAGGCTGTGGGCATACTCGCCGGCCGTCGAAGCCCCGCAGTGAAGGACCAAGTCCATCTCCAAGAACCCGACTTGGCGGAGGTCCCAATCGGTCATTTTGAGCGGGATCTTCTTGGCGATGAGATTCCCCCCGGCCTCCCGTACACCGGCCATCTCTGCTTCCGGGGCGGGGATTCCCCCTTAAGGAGGCCGGCTATCTTCCGGAGGGCCGACTTGCGGGCCATGCCCGTATTACGGCAGTACTCATCCAAGAGCGCGCTTTTCCCCCTCTTCCGGGCCCTGAGATACCGTCCCAAGAGGGCTTTCAGATACTGTTCGCGAGATCGCATGTCCATCCTGTGCATGTCACCCTATCCTTCATGGGATTTGGGTAACATATTACGTGAGTCAATGCGGATGATTGACTCGTGATATTGTCCGATGATATATCTTTTGGCAACATGGATTCTGATAATAATTCTTTATGCCCGCATCGCGCTTCCCTGCGGCTTCATCCGTGCTTCTGGGAATGCGTGAAAACCCAATTTTAAAAGAAGAGAAAGAGGAGAACGTGAAGATCGCGGTATGCATCAAACAGGTTCCGGATACCACGGACGTGAAGATCAACCCTGAGACGAACACCTTGATTCGGGAGGGCGTCGCCAGCATCACCAATCCCTTCGATGAGTATGCCGTCGAAGAAGCCCTTCGTATCAAGGAAAAACATGGCGGAGAAGTCCACGTCATTAGCATGGGCCCTCCTCAGGCTGTCGAGGTCTTGAAAAATGCTCTGGCGGTGGGCGCGGATAAGGTCTATCTGATCTCAGACAAGGCATTCGCGGGGGCGGACACGCTGGCCACGGCGTACACCTTGGCCAAGATGATCCAGACGATCGGCGGCGCGGACCTGGTGATTTGCGGAAAGCAGGCCATCGATGGGGATACCGCTCAAGTCGGGCCGGGCGTTGCGACCCGCATGGGAATTCCTCAACTGACGTATGTTTCGAAGGTCAGGGAGATCGATCCCGATAGGAAGAGAATTGTGGTAGAACGGCTGCTGGAGAACGGGAGAGAGGTTGTGGAGTCTTCGCTGCCTGCCTTGATGACGGTTGTCAAGGATATCAATGAGCCCAGACACCCTTCTCTGCTGGGAATCAAAAGGGTCGCTAAGGCTCAGATCCCCATCTTGGCCGCCAAGGATATCGGCGCGGATGAGAATCGAATCGGGTTGAAAGGATCGCCGACCTGGGTGGTGAGGGTCTTTTCCCCGGAGGCCAGAGGAGCCGGCGGTGATATTTTGAAAGGGGAATTGGCGGAGGTGGTTCCCCTTCTTGCGCACAAGCTGATGGACACGAAATTTATCAAATAATATCATTCTGTGCATGGCGTCCGCCGCCTGCAGGATCAACACGTGAGCGCTAAGCGTCTTTGATGAAGAGGAGGATAAGGGAATGGCCAGATTGATCATCGATGCCGATACCTGTACGGGATGCGAGGCCTGTATCCCTTCCTGTCCCTTCGGCTCATTAGGCATGAAGGACGGGATTGCCGTGGCCGATGAGAGATGCAATTTCTGCAGCGCTTGTGTCGATGCCTGTCCGGTCGGCGCCATCACCGTAGAAAAGGAGGAAAAAGCCGTTCCCGTTGACACCGGCGCCCATAAAAATGTCTGGGCCTTCATCGAGCACGAGCAGGAAAAGGTTTCGAGCGTTTCCTTTGAACTCTTGGGTGAGGGAAGGAAACTGGCCGATGCCCTGGGATCTCAAGTATGCGGAATGCTTTTCGGGGATCAGGATGACATCGATCATTTTGTCCCAGAGGCCATTGCCCATGGCGCGGAAAAGGTCTATGTCATGGAAAGCCCCTTGCTGAAACAATATCGCACCGATCCCTATACCAGGGCCGCCGTCGATCTCATCCGGAAATACAAGCCCGAGATCGTTCTCTTCGGGGCGACGACCCAGGGCCGCGATTTCGCGGGGGCCGTGGCCACGACTCTTGAGGTGGGATTGACCGCGGACTGCACCGGTTTGGACATCGATCCGGAAACAAAATATCTTAAACAGACGCGGCCGGCTTTCGGTGGAAACATCATGGCGACGATTCTCGATTATCCCGGTTACCGCCCCCAAATGTCGACCGTCCGGTCCAAGGTTTTCGCCATGCCCCCGAGGGATGATTCAAGAAAAGGAGAGATCATCCGGGAGACCCTCCAGATGACCGAGGACGAGGTCAGAACAAAGATCTTGGAATTCATCAAAGGAACGGAGACCGTCAATCTGGCTGATGCGGAGATCATTGTCTCGGGAGGAAGAGGGGTCGGAAGCGCCGAGAATTTTAAGGTGATTCGGGAGCTCGCGGGAGTCTTGGGCGCAGCCGTGGGCGCTTCGCGCGCGGCCGTCGACTCAGGCTGGATTCCTTACGAACACCAGGTCGGGCAGACCGGTCGAACCGTCCGGGCTAAGATCTATATCGCCTGCGGCATCTCGGGCTCCGTTCAGCATCAGGCCGGGATGAAGACATCGGATATCATTGTGGCCATCAACAAGGACCCCGATGCTCCCATCTTTAAAATCGCCACCTACGGTGTCGTGGCCGATCTTTTTGCGGTTGTCCCCAAGCTGACCCAAGAGTTCCAGAAACGATTAGGAAGACAGCCTTTTCCTCTTTCTTGACTTCGATCCTTCTTTGGCGATATATTCTTTATGCGTTTTATCAGACGGTCTCGGAGTTCGAGGGGAAGGAGTTTTCCTGAAGTCAGAAATGCCCGCCGGACGCTCTATCAAGCCGAAATTGTGGGATGAATTTTTTAAGGGCAGCCGGCTGGCGTGCGCCCGCTTGATCACCAAAGTCGAGAATTGCCCGGAGTTGATACCCGAAATTCGGGATAAACTCATTCCTCATCAGAAAGGGGCGATTCGGATCGGGATCACCGGTCCTCCGGGCGTTGGGAAAAGCACTGTCACGGCAGCCCTGGCCCGCCGAGCCCTAAAGGCCAACCATTCCGTCGGCGTCATCGCCGTGGATCCGTCCAGCCCTTTTACGGGCGGCGCATTCTTGGGAGACCGGGTGCGCATGCAAAGTTTGAGCGGCGACCAGCACATCTTCATCCGCTCCCTAGCCTCCCGGGATGGTCAAGGGGGGCTTTCACCCTCAACTCCCCACGCGGCGGATATTTTTGACGCTTTTGGAATGGACCGGATATTTATCGAAACGGTTGGAGTCGGTCAGGCCGAGCTGGACGTGATGACGTGCGCCGACCTTATCATTCTTGTGCTCCAGCCCGGCACCGGAGATATCATCCAAGCGCTCAAGGCCGGGATTTTCGAGGTGGGTGATATTTTTCTCGTCAATAAAGCCGACCTGCCGGGCACGGAGACCCTTTTGGACTCCTTAAGATTTTTGTTCGAAATCAGCGCGCGCGAAAAAACAAAATCCGCCCCCCCGATTCTTACGGCGTCGGCCATTCAAGACCGGGGGTTAGATGAGGTTTTCGCAGAGATGGAACGACAGATCCAGGGAATTGTCCAATCCGGACGGTACCAGGAAAAGAAACGATCGCGCATGGAGCACGAGATCAAGGAATCCATCCGGCAGAATTTGTGGGAAAGGTTCTCAACACTGACGAATGCCCGGGAGGAAATCCGGATTGTCTCCGGACGTCTTTTAAAAAATCGCCAATCCCCTTATCCTTATATTCGTAAAACTTGCGCTCAGATAAAAATTGAATTCACGAATGAGAGGTCCGGCTGTGAAAACGGCGAATGAGAAACAGGAAGAGGGACAATATCAAAAAGCCGAGCTTCGGGATGCCGATTTTTCATCAATTTCTGGACGCCGGCTTCAACCGTTTTACAATTGGGAAGATTTATCAGATTTCGACGCTGCGGCGGAGCTGGGCGCCCCCGGAGAATATCCTTACACTCGAGGGATTCACCCGACGATGTACCGGGGGAGACTTTGGACCATGCGCCAGTTTGCCGGGATGGGAACTCCCGCTCAAACGAACCAGAGATACAAATTCCTTCTGGAGAAAGGACAAACCGGTTTATCGGTCGCCTTTGACAATCCGACGCTTTACGGCCGGGATTCCGATCACGCCCTCGCGGTCGGAGAAGTCGGCAAAACGGGAGTCGCCGTGGATACGACGGCCGACATGGAACGCTTGTTTCACGATATCCCCCTGGACAAAGTCTCAACCTCCATGACCATCAACGCTCCCGCCGCATGGATCTTCACGATGTTCTTGGCCAACGCGGAAAACCAACATATCCCTTTTGACCGGCTCCGGGGAACGCTTCAGAACGACATTTTGAAGGAATACATCGCCCAGAAGGAGTGGATCTTTCCCCCGGAACCCCACCTGCGTCTGATCACGGACCTCATGGCCTTTTGCGCGGACCATGTCCCTCAATGGAACACGATTTCCATCAGCGGATATCATATTCGCGAGGCCGGATCCACGGCGGCCCAGGAGCTCGCCTTCACGCTGGCCGACGGCTTCACCTATGTGGAACACGCCGTCCGGGCGGGATTGGATATTGACGATTTTGCCCCCAGACTGTCTTTCTTCTTCAACTCCCATCTGGATTTCTTCGAGGAGATCGCGAAGCTGCGCGCGGCCCGGCGGATTTGGGCCCGCCGCATGAAGGAAAAGTATCACGCGAAAAATCCCCGGTCTTGGCTGTGCCGGTTTCATGTTCAGACGGCCGGCTGCAGCTTGGCGGCGCAACAGCCGGAAATCAACATCGTTCGGACGGCCCTGGAAGCTCTGGCCGGAGTTCTGGGCGGATGCCAGAGCCTGCACACCAATTCCATGGACGAAGCCTTGGCCCTTCCCTCAGAAAAAGCTGTGGAAATCGCGCTCCGAACCCAACAAATCATTGCCTTCGAAAGCGGAGCGGCCAACGTGATCGATCCGCTGGGCGGTTCTTATTATATCGAGAAACTGACTGATGAGTTGGAGGAAGAGGCGGAAAAATACTTCCAAAAAATCGACGAGCTGGGGGGCATGGTCAGGGCTATCGAACAAGGATTCTGCCAGCGGGAAATCACCCGGGCCGCCTATGAATACCAGATCGCGCTTTCCCGCAGGAGAAAAGTCCTTGTCGGCGTCAATCAATTCATCAATGAAGGCGAAATTTTGGAAATCCCGGTCCTGGAAATCGATGAATCCGTGGAAAGGGACCAGGTCGAATACCTGCATGAAATCAAACAAGAACGGGACAACTCCGCCGTTCAACACCGGCTGGAGGCTTTGGAAAAAGCGGCCGCCGGGACCGGAAATCTGATTCCGCACCTGCTGGAGTGTTCGCGCGTCCAGGCCACGGAGGGTGAAATCAGCGATGCTTTGATCAAAGTCTTTGGAGAATACCGGGAGCAACCCTTTTACTGAAATTTCTTAGCAAGAGGAAAGAGAGATGGCCGATCCAAAAATCAAAGTCATCATCGCCAAGCCGGGGCTGGACGGCCATGATCGCGGAGTCAAGATCGTCGCCCGCGCCCTGGTGGAAGCCGGCATGGAAGTTGTTTACCTCGGGCTGCAGCAGACGCCGGAATCCATCGTCCAGGCTGCCGTCGAGGAAGACGCCGATGTCATCGGCCTCTCGATCTTGTCGGGGGCCCATATGACCCATTTCAAGCGGGTCAAGGAACTCATGGAAAAGTCCGGCCTCGGCGATTGCCTGTTGACGGGAGGCGGAATCATTCCCACGAAAGATCAGGAAAAACTGAAAGAATTGGGAGTCGGAAAAGTTTTCGGCCCGGGCGAGGATATTCAAGATATCGTTGAATATATCCAGAAAACCATTCAGGAGAGGAGAAAGACGTATCATGGATTTTGAATTCACCGAAGAACAAAAAATGGTCGTCGACGGGGCGAAGAAATTCGCCGAAAAGGAGCTCGCGCCGGCTGTCGAGGAATTGGACGCCAAGCAGGAGGTCAACCTGGCCGCGCTCAAGAAACTGGGAGAGTTGGGCTATTTAGGCATGACCGTTCCGGAGGAATATGGAGGGACGGGGTTGGGCATGGTCGCCTATGCCGGAGCCATGATCGAGTTCAGCAAGGTGGATGCGGGCACGGCGGTGGGGGTCTCCGTCCAGAATTCTCTGGTCAACGATGCCCTCATCATGTTTGGGACGGAGGATCAAAAACGGAAATTCCTTCCGAAGTTGGCCTCCGGGGAATGGATGGGTTGTTTTTCCCTGACGGAAGCGGGTGCCGGCAGCGACCCGGGATCCTTACGTGCCAGCGCTGTTCGGCAGGGAGATTCTTATCTTTTGAACGGCACGAAGAATTTTACGACAAACGGCTCTTTTGCCGACGTCATCATCGCCTTTTTCTGCACGGACAAGGAAAAGGGGGCCAAGGGAATATCCGCTTTTCTCGTTCCCAAGGAGACCCCCGGATATGCCGTGGGAAAACACGAAGACAAGTTGGGGATCCGCACATCCAGCACGACGGAATTGGTGTTCACCGACTGCCGGATTCCCGCCGAAGCCCTTTTAGGCCAGGAAAATCGCGGTTTAAACATCGCCCTGGCGACATTGGATTGCGGCCGCGTCGGAATCGCGGCGCAGGCCGTCGGCATCGCCGAAGCTGCCTTGGAAGAAGCGGTCCGTTATTCGAAAGAAAGGACCCAGTTCGGCAAGCTGCTTTCAGAATTTCAGGCGCTGCAGTTCATGCTGGCCGACATGGCCGTAGACGTCGAAGTGGCGAAAACCATGCTCTACCGCGTCGCCTGGATAAAAGATTCGGGAAATAAGCGCTTCACCAAGGAGTCGGCCATGGTCAAACTGTTCGCATCGGAAATGGCCCATCGCGTCTGCCATAAAGCGCTGCAGATCCACGGGGGATACGGATTCATGAAAGCGTACAAGGTGGAGCGGCTTTATCGCGACCAGCGGATCACGGAAATTTACGAAGGCACGTCGGAAATCCAGCGTCTGGTGATCGCCAGATCGCTTTTGACGGAATAAGGAGGAAAGGCATGCCGTATGAAATCCTGAAAATGGAAGCGGCGGAAGGTATCGCCACTGTCACCATCTCCAGGCCCCAGGCTTTGAACGCCTTGAACTCGCGTTTTTTCCAGGAGATGGACAACCTGATCGCCGAGATCGGCGCACGGGATGATATCAAAGTCTTGATTATCACGGGTGAAGGAAAGGCGTTCGCTGCGGGGGCCGACATTGCCGAAATGGTTGATAAAACCCGGGACCAAGCCGCCCAATTCTCTAAGGTGGGCCAGCGGACATTCCGGAGCCTGGAGCTTCTCGCAAAGCCGGTGATCGCGGCGGTGAACGGATTTGCCCTCGGCGGAGGCTGCGAGCTGGCCCTGGCTTGCGACTTCCGGATTGCCAGCGCCAAAGCCAAATTCGGCCAACCTGAAGTCAATCTGGGCGTGATCCCAGGCTATGCCGCGACACAGAGGCTTCCCAGGCTCATCGGTCTCGGGAACGCCCTGTTCCTGCTCCTGACGGGGGAGATGATCGGCGCCGAAGACGCTCTGCGCATGGGATTGGTCCAAAAAATCGTGGAACCCGACGAGCTCATGCCGGCGGCCCTTGGACTGGCAAAAACGATCGCCTCCAAAGGTCCCCGGGCCGTCAAACTGGTCAAACAAGTCACCCGTCAAGGATTCCTGATGGATTTCGAAGCCGGCTGCGCTCTGGAATCCGGAATGTTCGGTTCGCTCTTTGAAAACGAGGGGGCAGAGGGGATGCGGGCCTTCCTGGAAAAACGTGCACCCCAATGGAAAAGCTGATCTCGAAGGAGCCGAGGGACATCGATGAATTATGCCGAGCGACTTGAAAATGTCACCGTTTTGGGGGCCGCGGGGAAAATGGGGAGGGGCATTGTTCTGCTCGCGGCCATGGAAATGGCCGATCTGAGCCTGGAGCCCGGATACGAATCTCTGGCCTTTACTCTCCAGGCCGTGGATATTTCTCAGAAAGCCCTTTCGGGATTGTTGAAATACCTGCGCTCCCAGGTCCAGCGGACCGCGGAACAAAAGGCGGCTTGGCTCCGGAAAGCCTATGAAAAGCGGGAGGATTTGATTGAAAACGAGGACGTGATCAATCAATATATCGAGGACGTTCTGGCCATCGTCCGTCCGGCCACCGAGATCGAGACCTCCTATCATTCCACCCTGGTGTTTGAAGCGATTCATGAAAACCTGGACATCAAAGTCGAGCTCCTCTCCCGGATCATCTCTCACAACTCGCGGGACGCCTGGTTTTTTTCCAATACGTCTTCCATTCCCATTTCCGAATTGAACGCCAAAGCGAATTTGAACGGCCGCCTCATCGGATTTCACTTCTACAACCCTCCGGCCGTTCAAAAACTCGTAGAATTGATTTCGGCGAAATCCACTCTTCCCGACCTTGCGGATTTTGCCAGGCAATTCGCCAAAAAGTTGCGGAAAACCGTTGTGCCTTCCCATGACGTCGCGGGTTTCATCGGGAACGGGCACTTCATGAGGGACGCCTTGTATGCCGTCGCTGAGGTCGAACGGCTCGCCGAAGATTTCGGCCTGGTCGACGCGATCTATATGGTGAATAAGGTCAGTCAGGATTTTCTGATCCGTCCCATGGGGATTTTCCAACTGATCGATTACGTGGGCCTCGACATCTGCCAATGCATCTTGCGCGTGATGAACGAGCGTCTCCCGGGAGGCCGGCTCCACAGCTTTCTCGTGGACAGGTTGATCTCCCTGGGGATTGCCGGCGGGCAATACGCCGATGGGTCCCAGAAGGACGGATTCCTGAAATATGAAAAGGGACGGCCCAACGGCGTATTTGATCCTGAAAAACAGGCCTACGCGCCCTTCTCGGAGATCGCGGGACGCGGTGATGAAGCGTTGGGCGTCCTGCCGGGTCAAGCCAAGCCGTGGAAAAGTGTGATCCAACATCCCGACAGGATAAATTTCCTGGAGGGCTATTTCCGGCAGCTGAAAAAGATGAACACCCTGGGCGCGGATTTAGCCAAAAGATATGGACGGAAATCCAAGGAAATCGGCCTTGAGCTCGTGAACGAGAAAGTCGCCGACCGGGAAGAGGACGTCAATACCGTATTGCTGACGGGCTTTTTCCATGCCTACGGCCCGATCAACAATTATTTTAATGGAGAGAGCAGGCCATGAAAAAAAGCCGGCGAAAAGTCTTCATGACGGCGGGATACAACACCATCTCCCTGGGAACGGGCCGGAAGGAATTCCATCCCAAAAAGCCCCGGCCGGGCCTTGAGGAATACATCCGGGAAGCGGGCCAAGGGACCTTGAAGCAAATCGGCGGAGGGAAGAACGTCGATGAAGGGGTGATCAGCAATTTCATGGCGGCCCGCTTCAATAAGCAGGGCAACCTAGCCGCCCTGATTCCCTATGTGGATGATGACTTGAGATGGAAACCGTGCTGCCGGGTGGAAGGGGCCTGCGGCTCCGGTGGGCTGGGACTGGCTGCCGGGATGAAATCCGTGCTCGCCGAAACGGCCGATGTCGTCCTGGCGATCGGTGTCGAAGTCCAGAACACCGTCAAGGCCATTTATGGAGCGGACATCTTGGCCGGCGCCGGCTGGTTCAGGGGTGAACGCAAGAAAGGTCACGCCTATTTCTTCCCGGCGGCCTTCAGCGACCGGGCGGGGGCCTATTTCGAAAAATACGGCCGGGAGAAAACGCGGCAAGCTTTCGCCCGCTGGTACCGGAACGCCATCGAAAACGCCCGGCTCTGCGAAACCGCCCAGGAATTCCATAATACCGCGGAAAATCTCGAATCATTGGCCTTAACGGAACCGAATCCCCGGACGTTCGTTGACCACTTGAATGTCTTTGACTGCTCCAAAGTCTCCGACGCGGGGTCCGCCATCGCCATCGTCTCCGAAAAAGGCTTGAAACGGATTGGAATCCCTAAATCCGACGCCGTGGAAGTCGTCGGCTGGGGGCAGGTTGAAGCGGATCTGACGATTCCTCCGGAAGATCCGACCCGGCTCGAAACGACGGCTAGAGCTGTGAAAAAAGCCTTGGAGTGCGCGGGAATTCCTCTCCAGGAGCTGGGGACCGTGGAATGCCATGACTGCTTCACGATTTCCGGTCTCTTATCCGTGGAGGCGATCGGGCTGGCCGGGAAAGGCGAAGGGGCTGATTATGTTTTAGCTGGGAATACCTCGCGCCAGGGAACTTTGCCTGTCAACACGTCCGGCGGGCTGATCGGCTGGGGACATCCCACAGGCGGCACGGGAGTGAGGCAGGCCGTCACCATCTGGCAGCAGCTGACAGGGAAAGCGGGAAATTGGCAAATCCCGATTTCCCCGGACCGCCCCTATGCGCTGTCCGTCAACATGGGCGGAAACGATAAAACGGTCACGGCCATCGTCTATCGCCGCGCCGAATGATCTTCAATTGGGAGAAATAAGCCGGGTCTTTATTCCCCGATGAGCTCCCGGGCGATCACCAGGCGCTGGATCTCGCTCGTGCCCTCTCCGATCGTGCACAGCTTGGCGTCGCGCCAGAACTTCTCGACCGGATAATCCTTACAGTAGCCGTATCCGCCGAAGATCTGGACGGCCTCCTCCGCCACATTAACGGCGACTTCCGAAGCATAAAGCTTGGCCTGCGATGAGATCAGGGTGGTCTTCCGCCCCGCGTCCTTATCGTCGGCCGCGGATTCGGTGAGCAGCCGGGCGGCGCTGACGTGGGTGGCCATGTCGGCCAGCTTGAAACGGATGCCTTGAAAAGCCGCGATGGACTTCCCGAATTGACGGCGCTGCTTGGCATAAGCAACGGCCGCGTCGAGAGCTCCCCGGGCGATCCCCACAGAAAGGGCGGCGATTGAAATCCGGCCGCCTTCGAGGACAACCATGGCCTGGATGAACCCGTCGCCTTCGTTACCCAGGAGAGCGTCCCCTCCGATGCGGCAGTCTTCGAAGATCAACGAGGCCGTGTCGGAAATGCGCATGCCGATCTTATCTTCGTGTTTTCCGACCGTGACACCGGGGACGTCGAGCGGGACGAGGAACGCAGAGATGCCGTGATGGTCCTTCCCCGGCTGCGTCCGCGCCATCACCACCGCGATCCCTCCGGCTCCGGCATGCGTGATGAAATTTTTGGTGCCGTTTAAAACCCAGCCGCCGGAGTCGCGGACGGCCATGGTCTTGGTCGCGCCGGAGTCGGACCCGGCCTCGGGTTCCGTCAATCCCCACGCGCCGATGACTTCTCCGGACGCCAGCCGGGGCACCCACCGGCGGCGCAGCTCATCGGTCCCGAATAAGAAAACATGGTTCGTGCACAGGGAATTGTGGGCTGCTACCGAGAGGGCGATTCCGCCCTCGACGGCCCCCAGTTCTTCCAGGATCGCCACGTAATGCCGATAGGTCAGCCCGGCTCCGCCGAGCTCTTCCGGAATCAGGATCCCCATCAGCCCAAGTTCGCCAAGACGGCGGAGGATGCCGTGGGGAAAATGGGCCTTTTCGTCCCATTCCCGGACATGGGGGGCGATTTCCGTGCGGGCGAAATCCCGCACCATCTCCCGGCATTCATTCAAGGTTTCCAGCGTTTCAGGCGTCATCGTTCCCTCCTTTTCAGCTCCTGGCTGAGGCTTTAGGCAAGCCTAAAATCAGCGAACATATGCCGATTTTTATTATGGCCTCCGCTCAGCGTTTTGGCTCGATCTCGATCAGCGACTTCTCCGAATCGACCAGATCGCCGGCCGCCACATGAATTTTTTTTATGGTGCCCTCGATCGCGGATTTGATCTCGTTTTCCATCTTCATCGCTTCGACGATCACCAGGGTCTGGTTCTTCCTCACGTCTTCGCCTTCAGCGACATTCAGCTTGATGACCTTCCCCGGCATGGGCGCTTTTACATGCCGCCCTCCCTCGGGCGTCCTCTCATCCCCGCCGATTAAATGCCCGGCCTCATGAAGGGATTCGCAGACGACGAACTTGCGGCCCCCTGTAAAAACGAGCCTTCGCTCTCCGTCCCGGGCGATATAGACCCTCGAGGACCGGCCGCCTGCGAGGAACATCAACTCGTTTTCGGAGACAGGCCTGATTTCGGTTTCAAGGATCGTCTCTCCATCCCGGATAACGTACGTCTTTTCCTTTTTCTCCAGGGAAATCTTCCTGAGAGCGCCGTCGATGAGAAACTCAAATTCCATGAGACCCGGCTCCTCCGATCCTCCACCGGCCCAATGTCTTCCAGGGCGCTGCGGCGTCTTCTTTCGCTTCCCGGGCCGGACCGCCTCCCGGGCGCGTCGCCGCGGCCATGTCATCAAAAGCGGCCGCAGCCAGGGCCAGTCGCAGCTTGTCTTCGTTTTTCCCGCTCTCTTTCCATCCGTCGAAATAATTCTTGATGAACGCCGTGTTTGTCCGGCCGGCCCGGAACTCCGGATGATGGATGATGTCTTTGAGAAAATCGATCGTCGTGTGAATTCCCAGGATCACAAAGTCGTCCAGCGCGGCGGCCATCCTCCGGCAAGCCATTTCCCGGTCTTCGGCCCAGACAATCAGCTTCGCCAGGATCGGATCATAATAAATCGGGACTTCCCAGCCTCCGTAAATGCCGCCATCATAGCGGACTCCCGGGCCCTGCGGCTCTTTGAGGAACAAGATCTTGCCGGAAGAAGGAAGGAAATTGTTCTCCGGATCCTCGGCGTAGATCCGGCATTCAATGGCATGCCCCCTCTGGCGGAGATCCTCCTGCCTTAAAGTCAATTTTTCCCCGGCCGCGATCAGGATCTGCCGGCGGACCAAGTCCACGCCCGTCACCATCTCCGTCACAGGATGCTCGACCTGGAGCCGGGCGTTCACTTCCAGGAAGTAAAAGTTGCGATCTTTATCCAGGAGGAACTCGACGGTGCCGGCGTTGTTGTAGCCTGCCGCCCGCATCGCTTTTTTGGCCGTCTCCGCCATCCGGGCCCGCAGGTCCGGGTCCAGGGCCGGAGAGGGCGTCTCCTCGACGATTTTCTGGTGGCGCCTTTGGATCGAGCATTCCCGCTCGAAAAGATGGACCATCGCGCCGGCGTTGTCGGCCAGGACCTGGAACTCAACATGCCGGGGCTCTTCGATATATTTTTCGAGATACACCGACTCATCGCCGAAAGCGGACTTGGCTTCCCGCATCCCCGCCTCGAGAGCCGGCCTCAGGTCCTTTTCCCCGCAGACGATGCGCATCCCTTTTCCGCCGCCTCCGGCCGAAGCTTTGACGATCACCGGATATCCGATGGATCGCGCCGCGACTTCGAATTCCGTCACAGATTTAGGAATGGCCTTCATTCCCGGGATGATCGGAATACCGACTTTCTCCATCGTCTGGCGGGCGCGGACCTTGTCGCCCACCAGCGCCAACGCTCCGGAGTTGGGCCCGATGAAAACGATGCCTTCTTTCTCGCAGAGCCGGGCGAAGTCTGCGTTTTCCGCCAGAAAACCATAGCCGGGGTGGATGGCTTCGGAGCGGGTGTCATGAGTGGCCCGGATGATCCGGGCCATGTTGAGGTAGCTCTCGGCGGCAGGAGCCGGTCCGATGGGGACGGCTTCGTCGGCGAGCTGGACATGGAGGCTCAGTTTATCCGCCTCAGAATGGACGGCCACCGTCGCAATCCCCATATCACGGCAGGCCCTGATCACCCTGACGGCGATCTCGCCCCGGTTGGCGATTAAAACCTTCTTAAACATCTCGCTTCCCCAAGATCATGATCATTCCATCATGCCGGCAAATTCCCCCATCCCTTTTCACGAAAGACAACCACAAAGACTTCAGTCGGTCCATCTTGGCTTTCTTTTTTCCAGGAAGGCGGCCATACCCTCCTGGCCTTCCCGGCTGACCCGGAGCCCGGCGATCATCTCCGCCGTGAAGCGCTTGACGTCCTCGAAGCTCATCCCGGGAACCCTCCGGAGAAGCTCCTTACAACAGGCCAGCGCTTCGGGTCCTGACGATAGGAGGCGGCCGACGATGTCATCGACCCTTCCGTCCAGATCTGCGGGCGCGGCGACCTCGTCAACCAGGCCGATCTCCGCCGCCCGCTTGGCGTCGAACCGCTCGCCCGTCAGGAATAACCGGCGGGCCCGGCTCTCCCCGGTTCTCCGCAGCACATAAGGGGCTATACAGGCCGGCACCAGGCCGATTTTCACTTCGCTCAGGCCGAGCTGCGCGTCGGCCGAAGCGACAGCGATGTCGCAGGCGGAGAGGAAACCCGCGCCGCCTCCGATAGCGGCCCCGTTCAGCCGGGCGATCGTTGGCTTGGGCAGGGCGTAAAGCTCATACAGGAACTCGGCCAGCTCGAGCGATTCCCGGAGGTTCTGCTCGTAGGAATAAGTGATGATCTCCCGCATCCAATTTAAATCCGCGCCCGCGCAGAATGACTTCCCCTTGCCGGAGAGAACGACGACCCGGACAGCTTCATCCGCGCCGAGGGTCCGGATGGCGTCCCGGAGTTCCCGAATCATGACGACGTTGAACGCGTTGTGGATTTCGGGCCGGTTGAGCCAGACGCGGCCGACCTTGTCCTCGAGCGACAGAATGATCGTTTCGTATTTTTTTTCTTTCACTTGAGTTCGCCGTTCATCACGATCATCATCAGAACTTGGCTGTCACATCCTGAAGATTCCGACCTTGAAATCCGGAATGGGAGCGTTCAGGCTCATGGCGATTCCGAGCGCTAGCGCCTGCCGCGTCTCGAGGGGGTCGAGGAGGCCGTCGTCCCATAGCCTGGCCGTGCTGAAATACGGGCTGGCCTCCGCTTCGTATGTGTCCAGGATGGGTCTGATCATCTTTTCCCTCTCTTCCTCGGTCATTTTGACGCCCTGTTCCTGGAGCTTCTTGATTTTCACGGAGACTAGGACATTGGCCGCCTGCTCGCCGCCCATGACGCCGATTCGCGCGTTGGGCCACATCCAGAGCAGGCGCGGATCGTAGGCACGGCCGCACATGGCATAGTTGCCTGCGCCGTAGGAGCCGCCGACGATGACCGTGAATTTGGGCACGTCGGCGTTGGCTACGGCATGGACAAGCTTCGCCCCGTCCCTGGCGATGCCGCGATGCTCGTACTGCTTGCCGACGATGAAGCCGGTGATGTTCTGGAGAAAGACGAGCGGGATCTTGCGCATAGCGCAGAGGGTGATGAAATGCGCACCCTTGAGCGAGCTTTCAGAGAAAAGCACGCCGTTGTTGGCCAGGATGCCCACGGGATAGCCCATGATGCGGGCGAACCCGCAGACCAGCGTCTGGGCGTAGAGCTCCTTGAACTCCTGGAAACGGCTTCCGTCCACAATCCGGGCGATGAGCTCTTTGATATCAAAGGCCTTCCGTAAATCCCTCGGCACGATGCCGTACATCTCTGCAGGATCATAATCCGGGTCTTCAGGCTTGGCTGTATTCAGCACGAACCGGCACGGCGGGGCGAGCGTCTCGACAATATTCCGGGCGATTTCGAGCGCGTGCTCATCGTTCAACGCGTAATAGTCCGAAACGCCGGAGATGCGGCAGTGGACGTCGGCGCCGCCCAAGTCCTCATCCGAAACCTCCTCGCCCGTGGCCGCTTTGACCAGCGGCGGACCTCCAATGAAAATCGTCCCCTGCCGGCGGACGATGACCGTCTCGTCGCTCATCGCCGGGACATAGGCGCCGCCGGCCGTGCACGATCCCATGACGATCGAGATCTGCGGGATGCCGAGCGCGGAGAGGCGGGCTTGGTTATAGAAGATCCGTCCGAAATGCTCCTTGTCGGGGAACGTCCCCGCCTGATGGGGGAGAAAGATACCGCCGGAATCGACCAGGTAGATGCAGGGCAGCCGGTTTTCGAGGGCCACCTCCTGGGCGCGGAGGTGCTTCTTGATGGTTATCGGGAAATAGGTGCCGCCTTTCACCGTGGCGTCGTTGGCCACAACAAGCACTTCGCGGCCGCGAACGACGCCGACGCCCGTGACCATGCTCGCCCCGGGGGCTTCGTCCTCGTACATGCCGTTGGCGGCCAGGGCGCTGAGCTCCAGGAACGGCGTGTTGCGGTCGAAAAGCTTATCCAATCGCTCCCGGACGAGAAGCTTGCCGCGGGACTTGTGAAGCTCGCGGTACTTAGCCGACCCTCCCGCCTGAACCTTGGCCAGGCGCTCCTTGTACTCGGCCACGACTTTCGTCATATGCTCGAGATTCTGCCTGTAATCCTGACTTTGGGTGTCGACTTTGGATTCGATTCTGAACATCGCCCGTCCTTTCGCTCGGCGGCGGCGTTTATTCTTTGACGAATTTATATCCGTAGTAGATGACGCCGGCTTCCCCTTCCTCGTAAATTTTCCGGAATTCAATTTTGACCCGCATCCCGATCTTCAAATCCTCGAAATTGCAGTCGACGATCTGGGCCGTCAGCTTCACGCCGTCATCCTGCTCGGCGATGCCGACGGCGTAGGGCGCCTGGTCGACATACTGATGCGGAGCGACGCGGATGATTGTGTAGGTGAGGATTTTTCCGGAATCCGCGAGCTTCGTCTTTGCGAATTCCTGGCTGCCGCACCGCGGACAAATCAGGCGGGGCGGGAAACAGACGTACCCACAGCTCGCGCATTTTCCGGCTTCAAGCCGGTACCTCTGAGGGATCTCTCGCCAGTATCTTGATGGTGTCGGCATCTTGTCCTCCTCTCACTCCGCCTCGAAGATGTGGACGACCGAGCTTCCCCCCGTGCCGCCCATGTTCTGGGTCAGCCCGAGTTTCGCGCCCCCGACCTGCCTCGCCCCCGCTTCTCCGCGGAGCTGCTTGACGACCTCGACGGCCTGGGCGACACCGGTCGCGCCGACCGGATGGCCCTTGGCTTTCAAACCGCCGCTGGGGTTGACCGGGAATTTTCCCTGGAGCGACGTCAGCCCTTCCTGGACGGCCTTTCCGCCCTGTCCCCTCTCGACGATGCCCAGCGCCTCCGAGACCATGATTTCGGCTATAGTGAAACAGTCGTGGACCTCGAAGAGGTCGATATCCTCGACTTTCCGGCCGGCCATCGCCAGGGCTTTTTGGGCGGCGATGTGGGTGGATTCAATCCAGGTGATGTCCTTTCTCGAACTGAGGGCGATGGTGTCCGTGGCCTGGCCGCTTCCCGCGATTCTTACCGCAGGCTTTTTCATCCGCTTGGCCATGTCCGAGGGACAGAGGATGACGGCCGCCGCTCCGTCCGTGATGGGAGAGCAATCCAGGACCCGCAGCGGATCGGCGACGAGAACGGAGCCCAAGACGCCTTCCACGGTGATCTTAAAGGGAAATTGGGCCAGAGGGTTCTTCGAGCCGTTGTCATGGTTCTTGACGGCCACCATGGCCAACTGCTCCCGTGTCGTGCCGTATTTCGCCATGTGGGCATGGGCCATCATGGCATAGAGCCCCGGAAACGTCAGGCCGTGATAGCTTTCATATTCCTGGTCGGCTGCCGTGCCCAATGCGTATGTGGCTTCGTGACCGTTGACGTCGGTCATCTTTTCGACGCCGCCGACGAGCACGATATCGCTCATCCCCGAGGCCACATCGATGAATCCCTGCCGGAGGGCCAGGCCGCCCGACGAGCAGGCGGACTCCACGCGCACTGCCGGAACGGGATTCCTGCCGAGATAGTCGGGCAAGAGGGATGCCAAATGCTCCTGGCCAATGAAAAGACCCGAGGACATGCAGCCGACATACATCGAGTCAATCCGGTCCACGCCGGCGTCCTCGATCGCCAGGAGGGCCGTCTCAACAAAGATATCCCTCAGGGATTTCTCCCAGAGTTCGCCCCATTTGGTCATGCCGACACCGATGACAGCTACGTTTCTCATCGCCGCCTCCTATTCTGCCTTCCGGATCTTACGGCGGTATTTGGCATAAACGCCGTACTCCAGGTAATTCTTGTTGGTGTCCAGAAGGGTTCTTGTCTTGGGAGCCAAGTCCCTCACTTCATCAATCCGCTTCGTCACCCTGAAGATGAAGGCATCGCTGCCGGCTCCCGACCCGTAGGAGACGATCAGGATCATGTCTCCGGGCTTGGAGATATCCAGCGTCGCCGTCAGGCCGAGCGGGGATGATCCGGAGTACGTATTTCCCAGTTTGGGAACCAGCCAGCCCGGTTCGATCTGTTTTTTCTCAAATCCCAGCATCTCACCCACCCGGAACGGGAATTTGCCGTTGGGCTGGTGGAAGATCACGTATTGGAAATCGGAAGGCTTCATCTTGGCCTTGGCCATGATGCCCTCGGCCGCGCCCATAATGTGCTTGAAGTAGGCGGGGTCGCCCGTGAACCGGCCTCCGTGTTGGGGATAATACTGGTATTCGCGGCGCCAGAAATCCGGCATGTCCGTGGTGAAGGAAAAAGTATCGAGCGCTTCGGCGACGATGGGGTCCTTGCCGAAAATGAAAGCGGCGGCACCGGCAGCGGCCGAATATTCGAGCGCGTCGCCGGGCGCACCCTGCGACGTGTCGGCTCCGACGGCCAGGCCGAATTTGATCGCGCCCGCCTGGACCAGGCTCAGGGCCACGAACATCGCCTCGGTCCCGGCCTTACAGGCGAATTCGAAATCCGCCGTATGGACTTCGGGCGTGGCGTCAAGCGCTTCCGCGAGCACCGTGCCGCTCGGTTTCACGGCATAGGGATGGGATTCCGAGCCGACATAAACGGCGCCGATCTCCTTGGGGTCGATGCCCGCCCTCTTCAAGGCGCGCTTCGAAGCCTCCACCGCCATGGTGATCGTATCCTGATCGGGAGAGGGCACGGATTTCTCTTCGAGCATGAGCCCTTTTTTATAGCTCGGCGCGTCCGCTCCCCAGACTTTGGCGATCTCCTCGACTTTGATCCGGTTTCGCGGGATGTAGGCCCCATAGCCGATGATTCCAGCCATTGATCAGACCTCCTTTCGCGGCAGAAATAGATTTTCGCGCGGACGAATTATAAATGCGCTAAATAGCAAATAACAAAGGACTTGTATTAATATTAAAATGGGAAAGTATCATTCCATAATTTGAACCTAAAGTCAAGTTTTCTCCGGATCGCAGATTTCTTTAGCGGAAGAGCGTCCCTGGGGGAACTCCTGAACTTTCATCACGTTGATTTCAGGGTGAAGTTGATATAGATTATGGCGATAAGCCGGTTTGGCAAAGGAGGAATTTCATGACCGGCAAAATGATGGACCTTCACGCGGCGGCCGCTTTGGTTCCTCATGGCGCAACGATTTCCTTCGGCGGTTTCACCACCCAGCGTCATCCCATGGCCTTTGTCTATGAACTGATCCGCCTGAAAAGACGCAGTCTTTATCTGTTTGGACATTCACCCGGAGGGGATTGGGACATTCTCATTGGGGCGGGTTGCGTGAAGCGGGTCGAACTGGCCTACGAAGCTGATGAGGCTTTCAACACGGTTGGGCCCCGCTGGCGGCAGGCCGTGGAACGGGGCGAGATCGAGTGGGAGGATTACAGCAACTTCACGATGGTGGCACGCTTCACCGCAGGCGCCATGGGAATTCCCTTTATGCCCGTTCGCAGCCTGCTCGGGAGCGACGTGCTGCGCAAAGAGGCCCTTGGGCCTGAGCAGCGGAAGGCCGATCCGCGCACCTCGCCAAAGAAACTGCATGTGATGACCTCGCCCTTCGATGGCCGGGAGCAGGTCGTATTGGTTCCAGCGATCCACACCGATTTCGCCGTGCTGCATGTCCAGAAGGCAACGGCCAACGGCATGGTGCGGATCGAGGGTCAGACCTTCGCCGATATTCAGCAGGCCCTGTGCGCCGATACCGTGATCGTGACCGCCGAAGAGCTTGTTGATGAGGACATGCTGCGCCGCGAACCGGAACGCAACCCGATCCCATTCTTCACCGTGAAACACGTCTGCCATGTCCCCTTTGGGGCCCACCCTTATGCCGTTTACAACTACTATGATTATGATCCTCTCCAATTGAAAGAGTACCACGAAGGCGTGCACGATGACGCAAGTTTCCAGGATTACCTGGAAAAGTATGTCTGCGGCGTCAAGGATCACAACGAATACCTGGAAGCGGTGGGCGGCCAGGCGCGGCTCAAAACATTGAAAGCGTCGCCGGCCTATGGTTATAGCCCCAACCTGAAGCGGAGGAGATTGTAGCCATGGCAATCCCCGAATATACTTTGACAGAACTGATGGCGGTCGTCGCCGCCCGCGAGATCGTGGATGGCGAGGTGGTTTTCGCCGGCACCGGCCTGCCCATGCTCGGCGTGATGCTGGCCCAGCGCACTCATGCTCCCAATGGCATCGTCATTTTTGAGGCGGGGACGATGGCCAGTCAACTCGCCCATCTTCCGATGTCGGTCGGGGATCCACGCGCGATGCGCGGGGCGGCCACCGCCGCCGGACTCCTTGAGGTCTTCACCTTCGTGCTGCAGGCAGGACGGGTCGATGTCGGCTTTTTAAGCGGAGCGCAGGTGGATCGCTTCGGAAACATCAACAGCACTTCGATTGGATCCGATCACCGCCATCCGACCGTGCGTTTCTCCGGGAGCGGCGGTGCCTGCGACATCGCCTGCCTCGCCAGCCGAACCATTATCATCGCCAAGCACGAAAAACGACGCTTCCCGGAAAAGGTGGACTACATCACCAGCCCCGGATGGCTTGAAGGCGGAAACAGCCGTCAAATGTCCGGTCTTGGCCGAGGCGGGCCGAGCGTCGTGGTCACCACCATGGGCGTGATGCGCTTCCGTCCGGATACGAAAGCCATCTATTTGGCCAGTTACCACCCGGACGTGACTCCTCAGGCCGTCGCTGAGGCGACCGGCTTCACCCTGGATATCGAGGACGCCGCCAAGACAGCGCCGCCGACCCAACAAGAATTACGCATTCTCCGCGAGGAAGTTGATCCGGAGAGAATCTTTTTGAGATAGGGCCGGTCGCTCTCGCTGAATGGAAATGATGCCTGTGAAGCCTACGCGTCCAGCTTGATATTCCCCTGGTACATGGTTACTCCGCGGGGAGTTTTGCCCAGGGAAGAACCGATGGGCTTCGTGAACAGGGGATCGTCATAGATGGCCTTGAGGTACTGATCGCGATACCGGGGATGGGCAATGCTGGCGATGGCAAGCGCTTTCTCACCGGCGGTGAGTCCCCGAAGGTCGGCAATACCGTATTCGCTCACAATGACCACTCCATCATAAGCCGAGGCTGTCAAACTCACGCCGGGAGGATGGACCTTGACGATTTTTGAATGACCTTTATCGGTAAGGCTTCGAAAGGCAATTATGGGGACGCCGTAGACAGGATTATTCAAGGCGCGGACAAAATCCGGCTGACCGCCGACGCCGCTGTAATATCGACGAGCATCAATATAATCGGCCCAGACATTGCCGAAGAGATCGACTCCCATGGCCGTATTGATGGAGACGAAGGGACTGTTCCTCCGGATGACTTCGGCCGAGTTGGTGACGGTGCAGGGACGCATCTGGATTCCCGCGCGCATATGCACGAATTCATACAGTTCTGTCGAGCCCATAATGAGGGAGGTCGTGCTGTATCCCATATGTTGCTTTTTCTTTCGATTCGTCACGATGTCGGCCTTCTGCAGATGCATCAGACCGTCCCCATAAAGCTCCGTCTGGATGCCGAGGTCTTTATAATTCGCCCCTTTGATGGTCCCCACCACGGCGTCCGGGATTTGCCCGATACCAACCTGCAACGTCACTCCATCGCGAATAAAATGTTCCGTGATCAATTCACCGATTCTCCGCTCTTCAGGGGAAAGATTGTCAAAATCGGGCGCGGGACAATTGTAGACGCATTTCACGTCGTCGTCGTCAATGAGGTAATCAATGGATTGGGGGCCGACGATGCTTTGACCTTGAGTGAAAGGCATGCTGAAATCCAGCTCAGCAATAACGCATTTGGCATGATCGATGGCCGTGTGCAGGACTTCGACGGACAATCCCAGACTGAATTCCTTCGTGATTTCATGGGGACGAACTTTGAAGATGGCAACGTCCGGCTCATACTCCCGGTCTTTGCCGATCAGACTGTCAAGATTGGCCAGCGTACACGGCAAATAAAAAGCCCGTCCCTCGTTGGCGGCCTTTCGCACGTCGCCCGTGGAAAAAAGGGAATAGGTCATGATGCGATCCTGGAGTCCTTTTTCCACGTAAGGCACGGGCCCCTGGAGCAGGAGATGAACCATCTTGATAAAAGGCAGTGTGGGGCTGCCGGCCTTGACGGCGGCCGTCAGGGATTCCAGCGAAGCCGTCGGCGTCGCGGCATTAGAACCGATATAACAAGTGATCGTGTCCTTATGCCTGAATTCCTTGGAGATGACGTCCGCCAACTGATCGAGTTTAATGACCGGGGGTTGATAAGTCATGTGGTTCCTCCTGAGATGATGACGTGGAATGAATTCATATGATAACAATTAGAAAATACAGAATTTTGGCTCAACGCGCAAGCCCATTATTTTTCTTCGGTTCTTTTCCATTTTGGTTGGGGTGAGGATGGAAGAGAACCTTGTGCCTCATCCATCGCCTCGACCGGGCGCCGAAGATGTGCTAAACTACCGCGAGAGAGAGCGGAGAAAGAATTCAGGTGATGACCTTCGGCCGATTTAAGATTTCCGTTTATAACCACGGCTTTTTCCGGCTGGACGGGGGGGCGATGTTTGGGACGGTCCCAAAAAACATTTGGTCGCGCCGGATTCCCGCGGATCCTGAAAACTGCATCCGGATCGCCACCCGGTCGCTGCTCATTGATGCCGGCGAGAGAATCTTCATGGCCGATGTCGGCAACGGCGACAAATGGCCGGATAGACTCCGCCGGATATACGCCTTTCAGAATTTCTCTTATCAGGAAACCGGTTTCAATTTCGACGCCATAACGGACATTGTTTTGACACACCTTCATTTTGACCATGCGGGCGGGATTTCCCGATATCAACCGGGAAGCCAAACGGACCTTGAGCTCTGTTATCCCCTGGCCCGGGTGTATCTCCAAGCCGATAATTATGAAAATGCCAAAAATCCCAATCCGCGCGAGCGCGCCAGTTACCTAAAGGAGAATGTTTTTATTCTCGAACGGGCAAAACTCGTGTTGACGCACGGCTCACAGGAGATTTATCCCGGCCTTTGGGTGCATCAAGTCAACGGTCATACCCGTGGCCAGCAATGGCTTGAAGTCAAAAACGGCGCCGAGTCCGTCGTCTTTCCCGCCGATCTTGTCCCAACCTCTCATCATCTTCCGCTCTCGTATTCGATGGGCTACGATATCTCGGCCGGGACGCTGCTCGAGGAGAAAGAGGATTTTCTGAACCGGGCAGTCGCCTATCATTGGATCGTTGTCTTCGAACACGATCCGGACATCCCCGCGGCCCGCGTGAAAATGGATGAAAAGGGTCACTGCGTCCTGCAAGAAGTCGTTGCGCTTTGAGGGCTTCCTAGCTTCTGTTTCATGAAAAGGCCGCGTTGGCCTTGACGAGAGGAGGGTCATCGTCGATTGAAAACAAGTCGAACGGCTGTGAGTCAAAGAGATAAGCGCCTGAAAAGCTCGGGCTATGAGATTGAAGCCTCAACGCAAACGGGATCCCGTTTGGATCTTTCCCAAGATCTGCTCACCCCGTCGGAAATCAAACCCCTTCTTACGACGGAATGGATGGGAAGGACGATTCACCACTTTCAGACGATTGATTCGACGAATTCGAAGGCCTATCAGTTAGCCCTCCATGGTGCCGAGGAAGGGGAGGTGGTGGTCGCAGAATCACAGGAAAAGGGAAGAGGGAGGTTGGGAAGGCCCTGGTACTCCCCGCCTTCTTTAAACCTCTATCTCTCCGTCATTCTTCGCCCGAAGATCCCTCCCCATCAGGCCTCTCTCCTCACCCTGATGGCGGCGGTCGCGACAGCAGATGCCGTTCAGGAGATATCCGGCCTCCTTCCTTTGATCAAATGGCCCAATGATATTCTCCTGAGAGGTCGAAAGGTGGCCGGGCTTCTCAATGAGATTCATTCCGGGATGGGCCGAGTCCATTTTGTCATCTTAGGCATTGGCGTCAACCTCAATATGGACGGGAAGTTGTTTTCCAAAGAGATCCGGAAAGTCGCGACCTCTTTAAAGAAAGAGATGGGAAGGGCGGTTTCGAGAAAGGGTTTCTTTCAGGTTCTGTTACGGAGACTGGAAGCTTGGTATGAAATATTTTTGAAAGAGGGGGCCCCCCCTATTCTGAAGGCGTGGAGAGACCGGGCCCAAATTAAGGGGAGGCCGGTCAGAGTGACTTCCTCCGGAGAGACATGGGCGGGCATTGCTGTTGATATCGACTCGGACGGGGGTCTAATTTTGAAGACGGAGGACGGACAGCAAAAAAGAATCGTGACCGGGGATGTCGAATATGACCCAAAGTAGAGAGGGTTTTCATGGATTGTGGTTTTGCCCTCAAGGCCGCGGAAGCCGGACGGTGAACGTGCTTCCTAAGCCCGGCTCGCTCGTGACGCCGATGGTGCCGTTATGGGCTTCGACGATCTTTTGGACGATGGATAATCCGAGTCCGGTTCCCTTCATTTTTTTCTCTTCGCCGCGGTGGACCTGATAAAACTGGTCAAAGATGAACGGCACGTGTTCTTTGGCTATTCCGATTCCGGTATCTTCAACGGCCACAGAGACGGATTCGGCGTCTTCCTTAAGGCTGACCCGGACGCGGCCTTGGGGTTTGTTGTATTTGATGGCATTGCTGATCAGGTTCGTAAAAACTTGTTCCAGGGTTTGTTCGTCTCCCAAAACAAGGACAGACCCCGGCACCCGATTCAATTCCAGCGTCACTCCGAACTCCTCGGCGAGCGGCCGCATGAATTCCAAGAAGTTCTCTAAGACCTTTTGGATGTCCAGGGGCTTGAATTTATCGACGATCTGCCCCTTGTTGAGGCGGGCAAGATCCAGCCAGTCGTTGATCAAGCTGAGAAGCCCGTCCAGCCGGTCCCGGGCCTTGAGGATCATCTCCTTGAGGTGCCCATCGATCGGCCCCATGATCCCGGCCAGGATGACTTCGAAATATTGTTGAACAGCCACGAGCGGGCTCCGGAGCTGATGGGAAACCATTGTGATGAAATTCTCTTCTAGGAGTTTCTTCTCTATCCGCAGGGCCTCGGCTTCAAGGATGAGCATTCGTCGCTCATGAGCCCGGCGGATGATGATCCGCAGTTCCTCGGGGCTGAACGGCTTGGGCAGAAAGTCATAAGCTCCCTTTTTCATGGCTTCCACGGCGGAATCGACGGTCGCATAACCGGTGATGACGATGGGAATGACATTCGGGTCGATGGCTTTCAAGCGCTCCAGGACATCAAACCCGCTAATTCCCGGCATTTTCAGATCGACAAGAACCAGATCCGGTCCGAGTTCCTTGATTTTTTCAAGGCCTACGGCCCCGTCTTCAGCCGTCTCCGCGCGGAAGCCGCTTTTGAGAAGGATTTGGGTGCAGGAGTCCCTTATCGCCTCTTCATCGTCGATGATAAGCACCAGGGGTTTTTGTTGCATCATGGAAAAGCCTAATACATTATTTTAGTCCAAAATGAATTTTTTTGCAGTAAGCTCTCTATTTTTTCAGGAGTTTTTCGATCCTGGCCAGGAGCACGGCCGGCTTGACGGGCTTGTCGAGGTAATCATCCGGACCGATCATGCCCTGCTCATCTCTCTTGAACTGAAATCCGGAGCCGGCAATTTCCTTGACGGCGGAGACGAGAATGATCGGCGTGCTCTTGACGTCCGCGTATTCGGGGGACGTTTTGATGGCGTGGCATAGAGAAAAGCCGTCAAAAAGGCTGTCCATCATGATATCGAGGAGAATCAGATCCGGCTTTTCCGATAGAATTTTTTGCCGGCCTTCGGCGGAATTG
>JALHVH010000046.1 GCA_022867105.1 Candidatus Aminicenantota bacterium | reverse complement strand
GCCTCGGGCGCTACGGCCAGAAGATGTTCGAAGATGTTCTTGTCGTCAAGTTTTGTTTCCGGGATGTCGTATTCGGCTTTGAGCAGGGCGAGGGCATTCTCCGCGGCGTCCGGGTGCTCGTGAAGGACGGCGACGAGGTCGCCATCCTGGATGACCGTGACCCCGGCGATTTCTCTGGCAACCGACGCGTCGAGCCTCTTCAGCGCGGCCCCGTGGGCGGGCGGCCGGAGGACCTTGGCGTAGAGCATTCCCGGTAAGCGGACGTCGCCCGCGAAGACGGCTTTTCCGGTGACCTTGTCGCGCGCGTCGCGGTGGAGGAACGGTTTGCCCATGACCGTCCACTCCGCGACCGGCTTGGGGGATGGCTTGGGAACGAGGTGTCTCTCGATCCTCTTCCCTGCCGCGAGCTTCGCGTAGGTCACTTTGTTCGCGGGGCGGTCCTTTTCGATAACGACACCGTCCTTGACGGCCAGCCGGTCCACCGGCGCCTTGAACTTCTCCGCGGCCAGTTCGAGCAGGACGCCTCGGGCCTCCGCCGCGGCCGCCCGCAGGGCCGGCCCAAAATAGCGGGTGGTCATGGAACCGAATGTGCCCATGTCATAAGGGCAAAGATCGGTGTCGCCCATGACCATGTCCACGGAATCGATCGGGACGTCCAGCTCATCGGCCAGCATCTGCGGCAGGGAAGTGATCGCGCCCTGGCCCATCTCGATCTTGCCGGTGAAGCAGGCGACCCGGCCGTCCTCTCCGATCCGGAGGTAGGCGTTGAAGTCTTCGGGATAGCTGATGCCCCTGCGCTGGCCGCCTTCCTGGAGGATGGAGGCTTCGCCGAGGGAAACCGCGACAACGATCCCGCCGCCCACGAGCTTCATGAAGTCACGGCGTCCGATGGAGGAGTCCCTTACAAATTCGTCGAGCTCATCTTTTTTCATGGCGGGCTCCTTCCATGGTCCCGGCCGCGTCCAGGACCGCCTTGACGATGCGGTTGTGAGCCCCGCACCGGCAGAGATTCCCCTCGAGGGCGTCCCGGATGTCGTTCTCGCCGGGTTTCGGGTCTTTGAGGAGTAGGCTGTGAGCTGCGAGGACCATGCCCGGAGTGCAGTAGCCGCATTGGATGGCGTCATGTTTGATGAAGGCCTCCTGCAGTCGATGCAGCCGTCCGCCCTTCGCCAGCCCTTCGATCGTCAGGACCTTTTTCCCCTCGACGTCCCTCAGCGGGAACTGGCAGGAACGCACGGGCTCGCCTTCGATGAGGACTGTGCAGGCGCCGCAGAAGCCTTCCCCGCAGCCGAATTTCGTCCCGGTCAAGCCCAAGTCCGTCCGGAGGACCCAAAGGAGTATCCGCTCCCCGTCCACGAACAGGCTTACGGGCTTGCCGTTCAAGGTGAATCGGACCGTTTGATTCATGGACGACCCCCTTTTCAGATCTCTCTAAGCCGCCGGACATCGACCAGATCCTGTGGTCTCTTCAAGGAAAGCTTGTTCTTGATCAGGTCATTCTTAGAGATAAAGAAAGCTGGAATCCCCCCATAGTTGCCCGTGACCCGCTTTTTCCATGCGGCGGCGAATCCAACACCGTCGATGGATGTGACGATATCGATTCTAAGTGGCGCTTGGCCTAGCTGGATGACCCTGCCGGGGGCGATAAAGTCATCTTTTGTGAGGCCGGACTTAGTGAAGCCGAAATCTTCGATGGATTTCAGGATTCTCCTCGAGTTGGGGATGTCCGCTAGGATAAAAATATCAATGTCTTTGGTGAACCTGGGTTCGGCATGAAAGCTGAAGGCGAAGCCTCCGACGATCATATAACGAACCTCATTTGTGTTTAATAATGCGATAAACTCTTTGAAATCCTTTTCGATTCTCATTTTTCAGCTGGAAATAGATCTCCCTTAAGGATTGAAGTATGTCGAGCTTCTCTTCTGGTGACGCCTTTTTCCAGTGCTCGGTGTCACGCTTTTCTGCATTGCGAAAATCCGAGATGCGAACGACCCTCTTCATATTTCAATTATAACAGAGAACCGGTCGTTTTTTCCGATTTTTCAAACACTTTCTTTTCATGCAACGAGCTTTGTGTTACCTAATTAATACGAATGCAATAAAAAGAGTGCCAATGTATGAACGGCACTGAATGCCGTCCTCAAGCCCCCGTAGCGGAGGGGGGACCCGTCGGCTTTTTCGACGGGGGGAACCGACGGGACTGGTTCCCCGGGGCCCGGGGGAGTGAGGGCGGCTTCAGGCCGCTTAAAGTCAGATGTCAAACTATTTAATGCGTTTGTATTAATATAAATGAAAAAGAAGCATGTGAATAAGCGAGGGATCCGGAAATGCCGCATATTTATATGAGAATCTCCGAGCTTGTGAGAAAGAAGCAACACTTCGCCCTAGCCGTCGTTCTGGAAGCGAAAGGTTCCGCGCCCCAGGGGGCCGGCGCCTCCGCGCTGTTCACGT
>JALHVH010000370.1 GCA_022867105.1 Candidatus Aminicenantota bacterium | reverse complement strand
GGCCTGCGCCTGGTGAAGTTCGAGATCGACGCGATGGCCCAGGAGGATAAGGACACCGCCATTGAGGCCGCCAAGAAGAGCGACACGAGCCTCCTCCTCGTCGTCCCCCAGGGATTTGGGGAATCCGTGTCCCGGCTCGAATCCAAGGAGATCGACAGCTACACGTTCCTGAGGAGCTTCTCCCTGAGCAATCTGAAGAAATCGGAGATCTTCAAGGCGATCGTCGCCGCCACGAACAACTATCTCTCGAACGAGAACCTGAAAAAGAAGGTCCCCGGGATCGACCCGGAGGCCCTTAAAAACCCCATTAAAAGCAGGGATTTCGTCATCGTCAACGACCGGATGGCCCAGGGTTCGGCTTCCGCGATCGCCGGCTTCGTCTATTCCCAGTCGATCTTCGTCCCGATCATCCTGATGATGATCATCATCTACTCGTCCCAGATGGTCATCTCGGCCATTGCCATGGAGAAGCAGAACAAGACGCTGGAAACGCTCCTCACCGTGCCCATCAAGAGGACGTCCATCGTCACCGCCAAGATGCTGGCCGCCGGACTGGTCGGCCTGCTCTCGGCGGCGATCTACATGATCGGGTTCAAGTCCTACATGGGCGGCATGATGGGGGACGTCAAAGTGTCGGCCGATCTCAACAACGTCGTCCAGAAGCTGGGCCTGGTCCTGAGCACCAACGGCTACCTCCTTCTGGGGATCTCGCTTTTCTTCGCCATCCTTTGCGCTCTGGCCATGGCGACGATCCTCGGCGTCCTGGCCGAGGACTTCAGGAGCGCCCAGAGCCTGATCATGCCTGTCATCTTCCTTGTCCTGATCCCGTATTTTCTCTCCTTCTTTTCCGACATCCGGACGTTGTCGCTCCCCGTCAAGCTCCTCGTCCTGGCCATCCCCTTCTCTCATCCGTTCCTGGCCTCGCAGAACATCATCCTCGAGAACTATTCAGCCGTCCTTTATGGGATCCTCTACATGGCTTTCTTTTTCCTAGTCCTCGTCGTCATTGCGGCCAGGATCTTTTCCACGGACAGGGTCCTGACCATGAAGCTCCGCTGGGGGAAGAAAAAGCTGGTGCTTTAACCTAATAGGAAGCGGTCACCCGGGCAATGAACTCCAGATAGTCCATCGTCTCCCGCTCGAAACGACTCTAATACTCCGCTGTTATAGGCCAAATACGAGGCTTTCAGGCAGGGGACAAGTTCATTCCCCTCCATGACTGAATTCTCGCGTATATGCTCTCGAGGATCCGTGATCGTGGCCTTTTCGGATTCCGTCTCGACGGCGGTACGGCGGGATGGAGGGCCGCGAGGCCGATCTTCGCAGCGATTCCCCTCGGTGGGGTGACCGATCAGCGGGTGCTGGCTGCGGGGGGTTGAACAAATACGGCCTCCAGGGTTGCATCCGAGGTTACCCGGCGGATGAGGGTCCCTCCGACCCCGGCCGACTGATCGACTCCGTTCACACGCCAGTGCGAAAAGGCCCCGCCGTCGAGAAAGACGGGTCGCACCCGGACGTCCATCCCTTCGAAGTACCAACCTGAGTAGCTCGCCCCGACCGGGAAGCCGTCCACCTCGAAGCGCACGCCGCTAGGCCCGCTAATGGCGATCTGGAAGGCGTCGCCCGCGCCGGCATAGGCCTTCATTTGCTGCCTCAGGACTGCTGGGCGCCGTTCGAGGAATTGCTGGATGTCGTCGAAGACATCGGGCTGCTCGACCCCGAACGTGGCTCCGAGCGCCCTGTACCGATCGAGCAGATCCCGCAGGAAGTCGGGCGTGAACTTGTGATTCATCACCTCGACGAAGCGGTCTCGGAAATAGGCCCGATACGGCTCGCTCGTCCGAAGCAGTCCGCGAAGGATCGAGCCACGTACGCTCCCGCTCCTGGATGAGGTGACGTGAGCGAATGCGTCGAACTCCCAGGGGTGCTTCACTCTCTTCAAGAGATGACTCAAGAAGCTCAGGTCCATGTCCCAGTTGATCCAGAACCACCGTGAATCGGCTCTCGATTGGTCCAGGAGGGCAGCGCCCTGATCGGCGTCGGTCGTTCCGCAGAAGAGAATGGAGAGACACCAGAGGGTGAGGTTCTCGATGTCGACCCGGCGGGACACTTCCTCCATCGTGCGTGCGCGATCCGATCGAGCCCAGGTCGCGAACTGCTGATACTCCCGGGGGTCCCCGTACTTGACGAGGTCCTTGCCTTGCGCGGGTTTGCACCGTGCAAAGACGAAACGATCGTGGCCGTAGCGGTCCATCAGGAGGTGCTTGTCCAGGTGCTCCGAGAGGACGTACACGCCCTGAAACTCTCCGTTGAGGAAGAACCGGACCGGTTTGGTCCTCGGCACGAGGCAGCCGATCCGGTCGGCGATCTCGAAGGCAATCGAGCCCACGAACTGATACCGGCGGTCCGAACGGTCCAGTCGGACATCGTTGCCGAGGACGACGGTTCGCAGGGGGCGCCCGCCCTCCTCGAAGAAGATATCCCGCGCGACATCATGGAGGCCGTACTGCGGGCGGAGGTACATGCGAAAGCTTTTGTTCGGCGAGTAGAGCCGGGTGATCCCCCCGTGCAATCGGAGCCCTACGCCCGACCCGAAGACCGTCTTTCCCCCGTTCATGTACGACGCGAACGCGGGCCGCTCCCACGCTTGGCCTCTCTTGAGGAGGTTGCTCTTGGCGAGCAGGCCCGTCGAGGGGTCGTACAAGTCCGCCTTGCGAACGGCGATAGAGAGAAGAGGAACCCCCTTCTCGATCTCCCGGCGATCGACAAGGGTCGTGCTCGGGAGATCTTCGGGCCGGACGTGGTCCAGGCTGAAGAAGAGCGGCCGTGGGGGTCTTCGAGCCAAGGGATTGGGGGGTTGCCTGAGGCGCGGGGCTCCCCTCCAGTTCAGGGCGGGGTCCACTTCGGAGGGGTCGAACGCAAATGCGCCGATGAGGCCGAGCTGCACGAGGATGCGGGCGCGCTTTCCGGAACGGAACGCCCAGCCTGGCACGTCTCGGGTCTGCACTTCCTCCTTCAGGGCAGAGAACACTCCCCACCTCTCGACGCAGAGTCCGATCGCGAAGACGCAGGCGGGCAGGAGCACCAATGCAGCGATGGCGCTCTTGCCCGCACGGATCCTGTTCATAGCGCGGCCGGGCGATTGAAGAAAATGCTGAAGTTCGAGGCGCCGATCCGGGTCTTGAGCTCGTCCTGCAGCTCGGACAACGATTGCCTCTTCAGGCCCTTGAAGCTGTAGGAGATCTCGACGCCGTCAGGCGTCCTCGAGATGCTCTCGACGTGACCCTGGCGCAGCCGGGCATCCAGGAGGTCGAGGATCGGGTCCTGGTTCGCGGCGGCCTCGCCGCCGGCCAGGGAGAGCACGATGACCCCATCCTGCTGCGGGTCCCTGAGGATCGCGGGACCGTACCGGCGCACGACGAGCGCGAGGACGGCGATCGCGAGCAGAATGCCGAGGAACTGGAAGTTGAAGGTGGCGCACGCGATCGAGATGGAGATGAGGAACATGATGAACCCGATCTCCTCGGGCTCCTTGATGGGTGTTCGGAATCGGATGATCGAGAGCGCGCCGAGCAATCCGAGAGAAAGGGGGAGCGAGAACTGGATGCAGACAAAGAGCGCGGTGATCGAGATGCCGAGCAGTGGAAACGCCCTGTGGATCTGACTTCCCGTAGCTCGGCTCGAGTAGAAAAAGAGGTAGAGGAAAGACGCAAAAAGCGAGCAAGCAAGCGAAATGAGCATGACGAAGACGAGCGAGCCGACTCCCACGCCCTTCATTCCTTGGCTGCCGAGACTCGAGAACTGATGGAAGAGGTTCTGTAGAATTTCGCTCATGGTTTCACTCCCGGTGGGTGTGCCACGCCTCACCCACCTTGGAGGGAGACAACCCTCCTATAGCAGCCGCTGTACTTCGAGAAGGACGACCTGCTACATCCGATCAGGGATAGGCGGCGCAGAGATCCCGGGACCTCGGGTCCTGCCCCTTTTACCTCGACCACCGCCGGAAGGAGGGTGAAGGGGCCCGTCCGGGGAACGATTCGCCTGTTCAACTTGGGAACCTGAACGTGCCGGTCGAGGCACACCCGGGCGCCCGTCGACCGTTCTACGAATCTGTAGCGTTCGTACTGGATGAGAAGGGTGGGCACAAGGGCAGGGTAGGATAAGACGCCCATGGATCGGAAGAGGGAGGCGAGCCGGTCGATCTTGTGATCTTCCAGATCCATAGCGGCGAGCCGCTCTCCCGTATAAGAGGTGGGGAGCCGCCGCTTCGTCCTGAGGTAGCCGATTCTGAACTTGATCTCGGCGAAGGACTGACTGCCCCATTCGCCCGTTTCCGGGTCCCTGTACCAGCGGACCCGGAACTTCGTCTTGAGGTAGTCGCTGTTCACCTTCTCGCGAAGACAGGCGAGTTCGCGCGTGTCGAAGTAGATGCTCGACACGATCCCCCTCGGGTGGACCGGATCGGGCCTGCAGGCGTGGGAAATCCAGGATAGGGCGGCGCTCATGTGGTGCGGAGAAAGGATGAACTTGAGCTCGTTCTCAGCCTTGGAGTGCGTGTCTATCCGAAAGTCAGGGATGAAGCCCTCGAACTGATTGCATTCTAAGCCGTCCAGTATGTTAAACATCATAAAAAAATCCATTTTAACAACCATTATATACTCATTGATATCCAAGGACAACACCTGCAGGCCGGGCTTCAGCAGGAATTTGGCAGGGTTCTCATATTCTTCTTTGACTGGGATGCCATTAATGGCTTTCAAAGCTTTCGCATCGTAACTTCCGTAATTCAAAAAGGTGACATCCTTCTTCGGGAGGTCAGGGCCCTCGTATTTCTTGATGGTCTTAACAGTGATGGTATCGGCCGTTCCTGTCCCGCAGGGCGCGAAGACAAAAAAGAGAAAAAGTGAGTAAAGAATGAAAACACTTTTGACTTTTGACCCTCTCCCCATTCTTTGGACAGTTTAGGGGCTTCCTGTCGGTCGCACACGCCTGATCCGGCCGATCAACCGTAACTCCTTTCAAAAGATAGGGATAAACCTTGTGATCGGGCCCATGGACCGACAGTCTCGGCTTCGGATAGATCGCCTCAAGCCCCATCACCCGCATTGCCGGATAACGGACATCGTCGCCAACACTTTTTCAACTTCGGCCCGCTTCATCGCGAGAGGAGCGTCTGTGATTTTTTTTTAAGCCACTCGAGTTCCATCTTGAGCCGGCCGATCTGCTGGTACAGTTCCGCCTCCAGCTCCTCCCGGGCCTTCTCCTGTCGCGGCCGGCGACTGGAAAAAAGCTCGGGCAGCTATTCCATCAGATGGTTTCGCCACAACCGGATCTGGTTGGGATGGACGCTGAACTCGCTCGCGATATGGGCGATCGTCTTTTCCCCCTTGGCCGCTTCAAAAGCCACTTTTGCCTTGAAGGCCGCGTCGTACGTCTTCCTCATACTCGAAAGCATACCATACCTCCTTTTGAGATATGGCAGACTCAAAATCCACTTATCCCCCCTGTCCAGTTTTTGGGGAGTAGCTCACCTTTTTTATATTAGGACAAGCCTGTTTTTTAGTTTTTTTGGGCAAACTTGCGTTCACTTTGGTGGAGGCGGGCCGAATCCCGCTCCGCCGCGTTTGAAAAAGGAGGCCTCGGTCGCGTAGGTGGCTGTCAGCCGCTCCAGCTCGGCCATTTTTTTCGCTGACATCGGCTTGAACTTCTTGGCGATCTCGATATTCTCTTCGACTTGTTTAACGTTGTCGCAACCGATAATCACCGTGTGGACTCGTTTGGACAAAACATAACCCATCGCGTCTTTCATCGATGCGACCCCGCCGGGCCGCAAAAGCCGGCCGCGGGCCGGTATCTTCATGGCGATAATCCCCATCCCTTTCTTATTGGCAAGGGGCAGAAGCTTGGTCTGGAAGGGGAGGATATGGGTATCTGAACAGTTGAGGGCCATGAGGATCGTGTCGAAATCGAAACGATTGATCCCTTCGATAAGGACATCCGGGTCAAAGTGACCGGTGATGCCCAGGAAGCGGACGATCTTCTCCGAGCGGGCTTTGACAAGTGCCTCGATGGCACCGTCCTTGCCAAAGATCTGGTCCAGTTCCTCCAGCTGGCTGATATTGTGGAGCTGCCACAGGTCGAGATGGTCGGTCTGCAGCAGGCGAAGGCTTTCTTCTAAAAGTTTCAGGGAGCCGTCGCGCGTCCGATCGCGGGTCTTAGTGGCTAAAAAAACCTCTTTCCGCCGAGTCTTCATGACTTCGCCGATATAGGTTTGGCTGATCCCTTGGCCGTAGCGCGCTGTGTCGATATAGTTCACGCCGAGGTCGATAGCCCGGTTAATGATGGCTAT
>JALHVH010000369.1 GCA_022867105.1 Candidatus Aminicenantota bacterium | reverse complement strand
CCGTTTAGCCGTCCCTTCGTCGATCATGCTCATGGCCAGAGTGGACGTTCCGGGAACGCCGAACTGGTCGGCCGCGTACCCGGCGTCCAGCATGAGGCTGAAAGCGACAACCGGGATGGAGTGTCGTTCAGCCAGCATGATCTTGAGCCCGTTTGTGAGCGTTGCCCGCTCGATCGCGGGGAATTTAACGACGGGCGGGGCGCCGGCCTCGGGCATCTTCTTCCGGTCGACATCGCTCTTTCCGGCGGCGATCTGCGGATAGGGATGGACTTCGAGGATGTAGACGCCGTCTGAGAGCCAGCTGACCGCCGTTTCCTTCACGCTCTGGGCGGTCGCTTCGTCGACGTGCTTGAGGGTCGTTTTGTAAGCGTCGGGGCTTCCGCCGTAAATCTGGCTTGAAGCCAGAATGTCGGATTTGCCGCCGAAGCCGCCGATCCGCTCGATGCCCCGGACGAAACGAGCCCGGGCCTGGATCTTGACCCGCTCGAGCTCCATTTCCGTCGGACCTTCGGCGAGGAACCTGGCCAGCTCCTCGTCAATGGCCTTCTCCACAAGGGAGAGTTCGACGCCGGGCTTAGCGTCCGCCTGGATCCAGAAGAGCCCTCCAATCTCACGCCTATCGACGAAGGCGTTCACGGACGTGGCGATCTGGTCGTCATAGACCAGCCGCTTGTAGAGTCGCGAGGTCTTTCCGTCCGAAAGAATGGAACTTGCTAGCCGGAGGTTGTCGGCGCAGCCCGTGCCCCATCCCGGGACGTTCCAGATCTTGTAGATCCGGGACTGGGAGATGCGGTCCTGGACGTTCTCGCGGTGGGCGCCCGTCCGCTTGGCGACCCAGCTCGAGTGCCGGGAAATGGGCGGCGAGGGAGGGATGTCGCCGAAATATTTCTTGACCTTTTCCAGGGCTGTCTTGGCGTCGATGTCGCCCGCGATTGCGACGACGGCGTTGTTCGGGCCGTAGTAGGTGACGAACCACTGGTGGGCGTCCTCGAGCTTTGTATTGTCCAAGTCCTCGATCGAGCCGATCACGGACCAGGAATAGGGATGGCCCGGGGGATAGGTCCCCTTGACGATGAGTTCTTCGGTGACGCCAAAAGGCTCGTTGAGGCCCTGGCGCAGTTCGTTCTGCACGACGCCGCGCTGCTCGTCGAGCCTGGCCTGGCTGATGGCGCCCTTGAGGTGGCCCATCCGGTCGGACTCCATCCAGAGGACGAGGTCGAGGGCTGAAGTCGGGACGTTCTCGAAGTAGTTGGTCCGGTCCTCGTTGGTCGTCCCGTTGATGTCCGTTGCCCCGATCTTCTGCATGGGCTTGAAGTAGTCGTCGTTGTAGTTCTCGGTGCCGTTGAACATCAGGTGCTCAAAGAGGTGGGCGAACCCGGTCTTGCCGGTCTTCTCATTCTTCGAGCCGACGTGGTACCATACGTTGAAAGCGACGATGGGCGCCTTGTGGTCCTCGTGAACGATGAGCGTCAGCCCGTTGTCGAGGACGAACTTTTGATAGGGGATATCGATCTTGTCCGCAGCGGCTGAGAGGGGCGCCGCCGCGATCAAGGCAAGAAAGACGGCTGTCAGTAGAAACAGGAAAAGCGATTTTTTGAGCATGCCGATGACTCCTTATGCGGAATTGAAAAGACAATCTTCTGATTCATACATAGGATAGCCCTAAACGGTTTCAGACGCAACTCGCGGGGGTGGTCGGGCTCAAGCGCCGAGCTTTTTCCCGAGTGCCCGGGCATCCTTCATGAGGGTCTTGTTCCCGCGAATCTCGCCGACCTTGGAGGCGCTGCCATAGACCATGCCTTTGATGGGCGCGCCAATGAAGGCGAAGGCGTCCTGGAAGGCGCGGAGAGCGTTGACCGCTCCCGAGGAGAAGGGATCGGCGTCGGCGTAGGTCAGGATGATGCCGATGCCTTTGCCCTCGAGGGCGTAGCCCTTCTCGGCCCCGAAAGCATAGAGCCGGTCCATCAGGAGCTTGACCTGGGCGCTCATCGTGAACCAATAAACGGGGCTGGAGATGACGATGGCGTCCGCGGCCCGGAGTTTCGGATAGAGGAGTGTCATGCCGTCGTCCTGGACGCAGCCTTTCGCGCCTTTCCGGCGGCAAGACTCGCAGGCGAGGCAGGGGCGGATGGCCATATCCCTGAGGCGGACGATTTCCACCTCCGCGCCGATCCGCCGAGCTCCCTTGGCCGCTTCTTCCGCCAGGATCGTGCTGTTGCCGCGTTTCCGCGGGCTGCCCATAATGACCAAGACCTTTTGCTTCTTCATCTCGCTCCACCTTGTTTTTTGCCTTCCTATCTTATCATAGGTCGGTCCCTGATGTCCGCAGGCCCAGACCATTCCGGCGGATGATCCCGGTTTGCCCGCGGCTCAGATGAGAACGAGGCCGTAGGACATGGGGATGACGATGTCCGTTTTCCCCTTGTATTTCGCGATGCGGGCGATGCTTGTTTCGCCCTGGCCTTTTACCTTCGTGTAAAGCTCCTCATAATCCTTGAAGACCTGGACCGCGTCGTGCTTTTGCTCCTTCTTGAAGGCGAAACGCATGAGGGCCCGCCAGCCGGCCGCCACCTTGGCCTCCTCGGCCGCGATGGTGGACCACTCCGATCCTGGCCAGTGGTCGAAGATGATGACGTCCGGCGCCAGAGACCTGGCGTGTTTGACGGCGGCTTCGGGGTCGCTCATCTCGTGCAGGCAGAACTCGAAAAGGACGGCATCCCCCCGGGAAGCGGTCCGGTCGAAATCCTCCAGAACTGTCGTGAACTTGTCCTCCAGGCCGGAGAGCTTCAGGTTCTCCCGGAGTTTCTCCATGGCCGAGGGGTCATTGTCGACGGCGATGACCTTGCCCGCCGTCCGGCCGTATTCGATGAGCTGGCCTCCCCCCGCCCCGACCGAAATGACGGTCTTGTCCCGGAAATCGTAGAACGCCAGGAGGTTGGCGATGATGGTTTTGATGTCTGTGGCCATGATTGTCTCTCCTTAAGCCCGTGACCGCAAATCTTCAGACCTCGATCGTCCCGGTCATGTAGGTCACGGCCCGGCCGCCGATCTGGACGCGCTTCCCCAAGTATTCGCAGAAGATCTCGCCCCGCCGCCTCGAGACCTGGAAGGCGTGGAGGACGTTCTTGTTCAGGCGCTTGGCCCAGAAGGGGATGAGGAGCGTGTGGGCCGAACCGGTAACCGGGTCCTCGAGGATCCCGGCTCGCGGGGCGAAGAATCGGGAAACGAAATCGCAGCCGTCGCCCTTGGCGGTGACGATGATACCCAGGCAATCGAGTTTTTCGAGCTCGGCGAAGTCCGGCCGGAGGTCCAGGACCTCCGCCTCGCTGTCGAAGACCGAGAAATAATCCCGTCCCTTGAGCGTTTCCGTGGGCTCTTTCCCCAGGCCCTTGACCAGGGCTTCGGGAGTATCGGAGGGGGCTGGATCGAAACCCGGGAAGTCCATCAGGATGAGCCCGCTCCTTTTCTTGACCCTCAATTCGCCGCTCTTCGTGAGAAAGGAGATCTGAGGTCCGCCGTATTCAAGGTGTTCGTAGATGACATGGGCCGCGGCCAGGGTGGGGTGTCCCGCCAGAAAGATCTCGATCTTCGGGGTGAACCAGCGGAGCTCGAACGCATCCCCCTTCCGGACGAAGAACGCCGTTTCCGAGAGATTGTTCTCTTCGGCGATGGCCTGCATCATCGCGCCGGGCAGCCATTCCTCGAGCGGGCAGACGGCCGCGGGATTACCGCCAAAGAGCTTGTCCGTAAAGGCATCGACCTGGTAGATGGGAATTTTCATCACGACTCCTTGAGAACGGTCCGTATCCGGCTGAGGGAACGGAGAATGATGATAACGCAGGGCCCGCCGAAAAACAAGGGCCTTTTTTGACACGGCCCTCCGGCTCTGCTATACATGGGCCGATCGAAACGGACGTGGCAAGGAGAGAGGACATGAGATTCACACGGCTGAGGTTCCTCGGGCCGATCGTTCTCGCCGGCGTCGGATCCCTCGCGGCCTGCACGCCGAAGAACGGACCGGTCGCCGATTTCGTCCTCAAAAACGGCATCATCCATACCATGAACGTGGCGGGGGGCATGGCGGAAGCCCTGGCCATCAAAGACGGCAGGTTTCTCTTTGTCGGGACGAACAAGGCGGTCAAACGTTTCATGGGAAGCGAAACCAGGGTCATGGACCTCGGCGGCAAGCTTGTCCTTCCCGGCTTCATCGACAGCCACTGTCATCCGTCGGCCGCTATCGAACAATTCGGCGCGGTAGCCCTCTTTGGAATGCGCTCGGTCGCTGACTACCAAAAAGCGATCGTGGATTTCGTTAATACCCATCCCGGCGCTACGGTCATCAGGGGCGGCGGCTGGAGCAACACGGTCTTTGGTCCGGCGGGACCGGACAAGGTCATCCTTGACGAAGTTGTCAGGGATCTCCCTGTGGCCCTGTCCTCGGAGGACGGGCACTCGACTTGGGTGAACTCCAGGACCCTCAGACTGGCGGGAGTGACGAAGGAGACGAGGAATCCCCCGGGCGGGATCATCGAGCGTGACCCGAAGACGGGAGAACCCAACGGCACCCTGCGCGAGAGCGCGGCCGACCTCGTATCCAAGGTTATCCCGGAATACACCGTCGAAGAGCTGGCCCGGGGACTCGAAGAATACCAGACGATGGCCCTGGCCTTCGGCATCACCACGGCCCACGATGCTTCGCTCGGCGTCGGCGGCAACGACTTAAAAGCCTACAAGGCCCTCGAACGAGCGGCAAAATTGCGCATGAGGTTTCGGGCCTCTCTTTATACGGACCCGGAGAAAGGGCTTGAGCAGGTCCGGGAGCAGGCGGCGGAACGTGACAGGAACACGGGCCCTCTCTTCCAGACCCGGGCCGCAAAGATCTTTATTGATGGCGTCATCGAAGGCGGGACGGCTTACTTGAAAGAGCCTTACGCTCACAAGACCGGGTTCAGAGGCGAGCCGCTCTGGGCCCAAGAGGCGCTCAACGCGATCTGCGCCGGCCTCGATCAGGCGGGCTTTCAGCTCCATTTCCACGCTATCGGGGACGCGGCCGTGGCCGAGGCGCTCGACGGAATCGCCTACGCCGCCAGGGTCAATGGGGGCCGGGACGCGCGCCCGATGGTTACCCACCTCCAGCTGGTTTCCCCGGAGGACGTCCTGCGCTTCAAGGCGCTGGACGCCGTCGCCGTGACCCAGTCGTTCTGGTTCATGAAGGATGACTATTATTCCAACATCCAGGTGCCCTATCTCGGTCTGAAGCGCGCGGACGAGGAATATCCCATGGAAAGCTTCTTCAAGGCGGGGGTTACGGTCACCTCGAGCAGCGACTACACGGTGACCATCCCCTGCGACCCGATCCAGGCCATCCAGATCGGGATGACCAGGAGCCGTCCCGGGCTCACCGAGCCCGGCGCTGTTCTCTGGCCCGAGGAAAGGGCATCGCTGGAGAAGATGATCTCAAGCTTCACGATCAACGGGGCCTACGCCAATTTCCTGGAAAACACGACGGGCACGATCGAGCCGGGCAAGAGCGCCGACCTCGTCATCCTCGACAAGAACCTGTTCGAGCTGCCGGCGGAGAAGATCGGCACGGCCAAGGTCATCCTGACCCTCTTCGAGGGCCGCGAGGCCAGGAGGCCTTTGTGACTTACCTCAGCCTTTCGGAAAATTCCACGCGCTCGCCGTCCGGACCGAGGACATTGAAATACTTGATCCCTTTCTCCCAGAACGGCAGAAACACGGGCTCCTTTTCCGCGATCGTAAGCCCGGCCGCTTTCAGCTCGCGAAACGCCTTCCCGATATCCCGGACATTCAAGGCGACATGGTCGATGTGGCCGTCCTTGCGGGACCGGATCCCGGGCTGGTCCCCCTTCACAGGTTGATAGAGCTCGACGATGAAGCCGTGAAGGTCCATCATGGCCACTTTGACGGATTCCTTTCCTTCCGGCAGTTCCGTGCTCATGACCTCCCTGAATCCCAGCCGCTCGTAGAACGTCCTGGACTTTGTCAGGTCAGTGACCGGGATCCCCAGGTGCTGGGGGCCGGTCAGGTTGCCAGCCAACAGGACCTTCTCCGGTCCTGCCGACGGATCCGCCGCAACGCCCCCCGAGATCACCACGAGCACCAAACAAACCGCGATTGCCCAAAACTTGAATGACGACATCATTACCAGCTCCTTGGTCCCATTATACGCGAGACGGGCGAGAATGAGGGAACGGGAACGAAAAACAAACAATCCCCTCGAGAATTTCAAGGGGGATCCGGAAAAGGTCCGTGTCACCGGAAGAGGTCGGAGGGGAAATCCCGGGAGGGCACGGCGATGAAGATCGCCCCTCTCCCCCCGACCCCGGGGAACCAGTCCCGGCGGTTCCCCCCGCCGTGAACGGCGGGTCCCCCCTCCGCTACGGGGGGCTTCAGGGCGATCTTCATCGCCGTATCCCGAGTCCTTCGAAGGCGATCCCAAGCGCCGGACCGGCGATCGCGTGTTCGTTTGCCTGGAGGGTATCGATATGGTACAAATATGGAAAGGAATACTGTCATGTTCGAAGAACTGCCGAAATACTACGAACACAAGGACTTCGAAGCGTCCATCACCGAACGATGGCTCGAGGCCGACGCCTTCGCGGCCGTCCCCGATGGCCGGGACGCGCGCTACGTCATCATGATGCCTTTGCCGAACGTCACCGGCGCCCTCCACATGGGCCATGCCATGGACAATGTCATGCAGGACCTCCTCATCCGCTGGCACCGGATGATGGGGGAGAACACGCTGTGGATGCCCGGAACGGATCACGCCGGGATCGGGACCCAGGCCGTCGTCGAGAAGCGGCTCTTCGAGCTCGAGGGCAAAACGCGCCACGACATCGGCCGTGAAGGGCTGGTGGCCAGGATCCAGGCCTGGAAGGACGAATACCGGGAGCGCATCATCCGCCAGCAGCAGAGCATGGGCTGTTCCTGCGATTGGAAGCGGCAGCGGTTCACGATGGACGCCGTCTGCGCCCGGGCCGTGCGCGAAGCGTTCTTCCGTCTCTTTCGGGACGGGCTCATCTACCGCGGCAACCGCATGGTCAACTGGGATTGTCAGCTCCAGACCGCTGTCTCCGACGACGAGATCGTCTACGAAAAGGTCCAGGGACACTTCTGGCACATTAAGTATCCGATCGTCGACCCGCAGCCGGGCGAGCCGTCCCACCTCACCGTGGCCACGACGCGGCCGGAGACCATGCTCGGGGACACGGCCGTCGCCTGCCATCCCGACCCCGGGGGAGAGCTCGACAGGCAGGCCGGCGCCCTCAGGGAACGTCTGGTAACGGCATCGAAAAAGGATAGGGCCGAACTCGAGGCCGCCCTGCAGCGGATCGAGGAGCGCAGGACATCCGTCCTCCCGGGCCTCCTCAAGCTCCGCGAGATGGCCGACCGGGGCCGCAAGGTCCTCCTGCCCCTTCTTGACAGGCCCATTCCGCTCAT